>CAYTVP010000111.1:6032-12125 GCA_964441675.1 uncultured Solibacteraceae bacterium
GGCCGTAGCCTCCCTGAGGACGCTATCTTCGAGCGCTTCCCCCGCCATCTCCCAGAGCGAAATAAACCGGTCCACGGCAGAGGGAAAGCTGACGTGGAACACTCCATGGTTCGAAGTAGTGCGCGGGGGCTTGTAATCGAGATTGAACGGTCCCGCGAATCCGTGACTGCGCAGCAGGACAAGAACGTTTAACCAGTCGAGTGGATTTACCAAACCGACCGCAATATCGACGTCGTGTTTCAGGCGGTAGCCGTCATTGATGTCGAAGTGCCACAGCTTCTTTGCCAGCAGCGCCCGGGCGAGCGAAGCGCGAACACTGGCTCCCCACATCAGCTCGTGCAGATACTCGGGATTCAGTCCGACCATTTCCGGATGTTCGAGCAAACCGGAGTGGATGAAGGCAAGCATTGCGTCGGAAGTGGGCAGCAGGATCTCGGCCTGCGGCTCGAATGGCTTGGCTTCCATGCAATGCTTCAGCGTGGGGCGGCCCTTCTTCTTTGCGGTTTCTATGTCGGCGGCACAGGCTGCATTCAGGCCCTCGGCATACCATCGCAATGTCTCAGTCTCTTCGACGGCTCCGGGGGTGTAGTATCCGAGCGAGCCCGGCCAATAGACGGCGTAGCTGGCCCCCAGCTCATGCCCAATCGCCACGGTGTTGACGACGCGCATGCGGCCGTATTCACGGATAGAAGGCGATTCCGACGCGGGCGAGCTGGCAAAGACGGCGTGGTGAAAGGTCTCGGTCGTCACCATTGAGCATTTCAATCCATGGTCCTTGAGAGCTTTTCCGATGCGCTCCACGATCTCCCACTGGGCTTCAGTTCCCAATTTTTCGGGCGAAATGACATCGGAGTCGTGAGTACACCAATAGCCGATCCCGATCTTCGCGTACTCAGCAATGACGTCCTCGAAGGCGACTGGCTTCCTGGTGGGCGCATGGAAAAGTGCGTGGCCTTCGTACGATGCCGCCCATTGCGGTCCGGTGATAAAGAACTTCCGCCGCTGGTCAGGCGTATAACCCGCGCCGCAGGCTCTGTAGAGTCTCTCGACGAGAGAACGTTGGTCGTCAACAGGAATCGGCTTCATGTCTGAACACTCAATTCTATAGAATCGTTGTTTACGCATGGATTCCACGAAAAGCTACCAGCCTAGCGCCGAGTTTGCGCAGCAAGCGAACGTATCGGGCTTTGACGCCTATCAGGCGCTATATCGAGAGGCGGCTGACGACCCGGAGAAGTTCTGGGGCAAGCTGGCGAATGACGAGCTGAGCTGGTTCGAGGCCTACCGCGCCGTTCTCGATTGGAAGGTGCCCTTTGCGAAATGGTTTGATGGCGGCAAGATCAACGCTTCCTACAACTGCCTCGACCGTCATCTCGAAACCCGCGGCGACAAGCCGGCGATTCTTTTCGAAGGAGAGCCCGGCGACCGGCGTGTGATCACCTATCGTGAACTGCACCGGCTGGTTTGCCGCTTCGCCAATGCGATTCAGAAGTTGGGATACCGCACCGGCGATCGCGCGATCATCTACATGCCGATGGTTCCGGAGGCTGCAGTGGCAATGCTGGCATGCGCCCGGCTCGGCATACCGCATAGCGTGGTCTTTGGCGGATTCTCCGCGGAAGCGCTGAAAGCTCGCATCCAAGACCTGGGCGCGTCGCTCGTGATCACGGCGGATGGCGGATGGCGGCGTGGCAAAGAAGTGCTGCTGAAGCGGGCCGTCGATGACGCTGTTACCGATTGTCCGGATGTCCGCCAGGTGATCGTTCTGAAACGGACCGGCTCCGATATTGCGATGCAGGCCGGGCGCGATATTTGGTGGACCGACGCCGAAAAGGATGTCAGCGACGACTGTCCCGCAATCCCGCTCGACAGCGAACATCCGCTGTATGTTCTCTATACTTCAGGAACCACCGGCAAGCCGAAGGGTATTCTGCACTCCACCGCCGGATATCTGCTGCAGTCTCTGATGTCGATGAAGTGGGTATTCGATCTGAAGGAGAACGACGTTTACTGGTGCAGCGCGGATATCGGTTGGGTCACCGGACACAGCTATATCGTCTATGGACCGCTGAGCGCCGGGGCCACTAACGTCATGTACGAAGGCGCGCCGGACTTTCCGGCGTTCGATCGCTGGTGGAAGATCGTCGAGCACTACAAAGTATCGATCTTCTACACCTCGCCGACCGCGATCCGCGCCCTGGTCCGCCAGGGAAATCAGTGGCCGGAGAGCCACGATCTGTCGAGTCTCCGTTTGCTGGGTAGCGTAGGCGAGCCGATCAATCCGGCCGCCTGGGAGTGGTACTACCGGGTCATCGGAAAAGAGCGGTGCCCAATCGTCGACACGTGGTGGCAAACGGAAACCGGTGCCATCATGATCGCGCCGTTTCCGGGCGCGATTCCGATGAAGCCGGGGTCCGGAACGTTGCCGCTGCCCGGAATTATCGCCGACGTGGTCGACCTCAAAGGAGCCCCGGTCGAGGCCGGCAAGGAGGGCTATCTGGTGATCAAAAAGCCATGGCCGTCGATGATCCGGACAATCTGGAAGGATCCGGAACGCTACGAACAGACTTACTGGAGCCGCCTTCCGGGAATTTACTTTACCGGTGATGCGGCGCGGCGCGATCACGATGGCTACTTCTGGGTACTGGGGCGCGTGGATGACGTAATGAATGTCAGCGGCCACCGGCTCTCCACGATGGAGATCGAATCGGCGCTGGTGCATCATCCTGCCGTGGCAGAGGCTGCCGTTGTGGCCAAGCCCCACGAAATTACCGGGCAGGCAGTGTGTTGTTTCGTCACCTTGAAGAAGGGTGACTGGGATCACGATCAGCTCGGCAAAGACCTGCGGGCTCACATTGCGAAAGAGATCGGGCCATTCGCCCGTCCGGAAGAAATCCGCTTTACCGACGTGCTGCCCAAGACCCGGAGCGGAAAGATCATGAGGCGCGTGTTGCGTGAGATCGTCACTTCGAATACAGTAGCGGGCGATGTCACGACGCTGGAGGATATGTCCGTGATCTCCCGCCTGGCGTCCACGAACGACGACGACTAAAAGGAGAACTACAGTTTATGATTTCCCGGCGAATTTTCCTCTCTTCAGCGACAGCGGCGGTTTGGGCGGCGGGGGTTCCCACCCGCCGGGTGCAGGTAGAGACCGTCTACAAGTCCGCCGCTCCTGCTCCGAATGGTTTACAGGCAGTGTCGGAAGGCCTGTGGGTCTTGTCGCAGAAGGACAACAACGCATACCTGGTCCGGTACAAAGATGGAAGTGTAATCCGGAAATTCAAAACCGACTCCGTCTCCGGCAGCGGAATTACGTTCGACGGGGAAGCGATTTGGCTGGCCTCCACGTATAGCCGGGAGATTATCCGTTCGAACGCCGAGACCGGGGCTACGCTGGCGCGGTTTCCCAGCCCGGGAGCCGGAGTGGTTACCTGGACGGCGGCGGAAGCCCGGCGCAGTCCGCTACAGCCGCCGCCTCCTCCCCAGACACCGGAACAGAAAGCGCAAGCCGCCAGCAAGCCGCGCACGGCCACAGGAGCACACGGCCTCGAATGGCGCGATGGGAAATTGTGGATCTCGAATCCACCATCCTCCACCGTGTACCGCGTGAATCCAACCAACTTCGAGATCGAGTTCAAGTTTGCGACGGCGTTCAACCGGCCGCACGGGCTCGGCTGGCAGGGAGATTGGTTGTGGTGCGCAGACTCCAACCTGAACGCATTTCATAAACACGATCCGAAGACCGGAAAAATCCTGGAGGTGATCCAGTTGGCCGATTCGGATCCGCAGCCGCACGGAATGACGATTCACGAGGGCGTCATGTGGTATTGCGACGAGGCGGGCGTTATCTGCCGCTTCAAGCTATAGGCGGCTAATCGCCGATCGAAAACTGCAACCCATCGGCGTCCGTAACAAGCAGTCGAATGGCTTTTCGGCTTTCGATTTCGGCTGCCGGAACATCGAACCCCGCCGCGACCATGAAGTCCTGCGTCTCGGCGGGCCTCAAACGGGTGCGGAATGCCAGGGCCGGGTTGTACTTCGGGCCCTGCTCCGGCCGCGATTGAAGAAATTGTTCGGCGTCTCCGTCGGACACAGGTGAACCGGATAACGCGGTTCCATCAGATTTTTCCACTTCCACCGTCACTTCGCGAACCATCATCAGCACCTTGGAAGGGTTGTTGAGGCGGAAGTCTACGATGACGGCGCAGGTCTTCGGGCCGGTCTCATAAACGCGAACTTTCTGGATCGTGCCAGTCAGGTTCAGGCGAGAGCACGCACCCAGCACGAATACCGCCAGCAGGACGAATCGCAGCCAACGTCTCATGACAGGCTGGCCGTAATGCGCTGTAGCTCCTGCATACATAAGTGCGATTTTTCGATCTTCGTCCCGTCAAAGTAATGAGTTTCGAGTCCGGCGCACCCGGTGTAGCCGTCGCGCAGCAGCGCGGCAAAAATCGCCGCCCAATCCAGTTTCTTCTCAGGATCGAGAAGCGTGCGTCCGTGCATGTGGACATTGAAGACTCTCGATTTGGGCAACAGGGCATAACCGTCGGGAAACGGTTTTTCCTTTGAACTCTGGCCATTGTTCGCGTCCCAGTTCAAGCCGAATGTCGATTCCGGAAGCTTGGCAATCAATGCCGCCATTTCCGCGCAGGTCCCGACATTACAGGATGCTTCGTTCTCGAGCAGCAACTTGACGCCTTCCTTTTGGGCGGTCTTACCCATGGTGCCCAATTCATCCACAATGCGGGGAAAGAGCTTCTGCGGCTCCGCCACGCGCCCGAAAGAGAATACGCGAACAAAATTGGTTCCCAAGATTTGCGCCGCGCGGATCGATCGAATGAGATTATCGTGCCGTCCCTCGTACTGGCGCTTCCAATCAGCCTGTTTCTCCGGCGAGCCCGCCAGGAATTTATCCGTTCCCGGCAGCGGATACTTCGTCCCGCCGGCGTTAAAGAAAGAAACTTTCAGCCCTGCCTCGCGAAGCTGTTTGGCCGCTTCCCGCAGTTCGGCTTCGCTCAGGCTGGCGTAGCCCTTCTTCGCTCCGGGAACTTCGCGCAGCTCGATGTGCTTCAAGCGGTACTTGTGAGCAAAGGCAATTGCATCAGCCGGCGATTCGGATGCTTCGTCGGAGATGAACGCAATCCTCTCCATCCCCCATCCTGTGGCGGCAATCAGCGGCGCGGCCACCGGGGCAACCGCGGTTGTTAGAAATTCTCGACGAAGCATAACTATTTTGACCCTCCAAGCTTGCTAGTCCATTATCGATGGTCGCCTGACAGCCTTCAAGGCACAATCCTCCCCGGTACCTCGCCGTCAATCGCCGAGGAGGTTGCCGTAAGGTTCGAGTCCGCTGACGTTGTCGCACACCGCCTTAATGGCGGCGGTAATCGGGATCGCCAGCGCGATTCCCGCCCCGCCCCAAAGCAATCCCCAAAACATCAAGGCAATGGTAACGGCCAGCGGATTCAGGTGAACACGTCCTCCTACTACTTTCGGATAGAGCAAGTTCAAGGCCAGCAGATGGAGAAAGGCAATTGAGGTACAGAGGATCAGATACTGCGACAGACGCGTGTAGGTGGGCAGTACCGCAAGCGCAGGCGGCAGCACAGCCATCGGCAACCCCACATACGGCAGCAAGCTCAAGAAGCTGCTGACCGGGCCCACCAGCAGAGAATACGGCACGCGCAGGAACAGGAACAGCGGGGTAGTCACAACGGACAGCATGACGCCGAGTACGAAGTTCCCGGCGATGTAGGCGCGCGTGAGGGCAGCAATCCCACTTAAGCTGCGCCCCACCTGCGCCCGGTTCTCGCCGTCGAATAGCTGCAAAAACGAACGGCGGATGTGGTCGCGCCAACTGAGCATGAAATACACCAGGAACGGCACGAACGACATCGCGAGCAACGTGTCGTAGATTTGGCTGAGCGACTGGTAGATCCATTCGACCACGCTCGGTGGCTCCTGCTGAATTCTGACCTCCTGGACTGCAGGTGGCGCGGGCGGGGGCTCCGGCGTACGGCGGCGGCTGCGTGATTTCTGCGCCGGAGGAGCGGACTCGGGTGTCGCTCCGCGCTCCTGCATACGCTT
>CAYTVP010000112.1:0-2880 GCA_964441675.1 uncultured Solibacteraceae bacterium
AACAGGGCTCGGGGCGTCTTGAGCTGGCCGAACGAATCTTCACCGATGCTGCTCCACTAACCGCTCGCGTCATCGTGAATCGTGTTTGGGGCTGGCATTTCGGAAGACCGCTTGTTGCCACCACGAGTGACTTTGGGACACAGGGTGACAAGCCCACGCATCCGGAACTGTTGGACGATCTCGCCCGGAGGTTCATCGCCAGCGGCTGGTCGTTGAAATGGCTGCACCGCGAGATCCTTCTTTCCGCGGCCTACCAGCAATCCAGCAAACCGCGGGCCGATGGGGAGCGGATCGATCCGACCAATGCTCTTCTCTGGCGCGTTCATCCCCGGCGGATGGACATCGAGTCTTATCGTGATTCGTTGCTTCGCGCTGCTGGATCCTTGAACACGGAAATGTACGGCCGGTCGAGTGATCTCGATCTACCCGACAATCACCGGCGTACCATCTATAGCCGCGTCAGCCGTGCGCGCCTGAATACAGTTCTCAAGATTTACGACTTTCCAGACGCCTCGCAAACCAGTCCTGGCCGCGATCTTACGACCACGCCGCTGCAGCAATTGTTCCTGATGAATGGAACATTTATTCACGATCGCGCAGCCGAGTTGGCGAAGGCAATTGCGGCGCAACCGGACAATCGAGCGAAGGTACGGGACCTGTTCCGGCGTATCTTGTCGCGTGATCCCGAACCGAAAGAAGTCGATTTCGCGCTCACCTTTCTGGGCAAGTCCACCATTGAGGAGTTTGCACAGGTTCTTTTGTCTACGAACGAGGAGATTTTCTGGCCATGACTCAATATTTTTCCCGCCGGGCCTGGATCGAATCACTGTGCGGCGGCCTCGGGTCAGTCGGACTGCTTGGCATGCTCGGCGGTCAACAACTCGAAGCGGGAACAGCCGGCCGCTACACCGGCCCCGCGCTCCCGGCGAAGGCAAAGCACGTTATTTTCCTGTTCATGACGGGCGGGCCGTCTCAGGTCGATATGTTCGACCCAAAACCGGCGCTGTTGAAATACGAGGGCCAGAGACCGGAGACTGTTGCGCTGCGCACCGAGCGCCAGACGGGCGGGTTGCTGCCGTCGCCCTTTGCCTTTAAACCGTCCGGCAAAAGCGGTGTTGAAGTCAGCGACCTGGTGCCGCAGCTCGGAACGGTTATAGACGACGTCTGCGTTATCCGGTCGATGTACACATTCAACCCGACGCACACGCCGGCTCGAAGCTTGATTCATTCGGGCAGTATTCTGGCGACACGTCCCTCGCTAGGCGCGTGGATCTCTTATGGGCTCGGAACGGAGAACGACAATTTGCCCGCCTTTGTCGCTCTCAGCCCGGGTGGCAACGGCGGTGGTTCGCTGCTCCGCGCCGGATTCCTGCCGGCCGAATATCAGGGCACGCCGTTCAACGATGCTGAAGTCGAGCCCGAGAAGATGATCGCCAATCTTCGGAATCAATGGCTGGACTCAAAGGCCCAACGAGGGCAGCTCGACGCAATTCAGACGATGAATCGTCAATTCAGCGAATCGTTTGGAAAGGACGATTTCCTCGAGGGCCGCATCAAGTCGATGGAAGCTGCCTACCGTATGCAGTTCGAGGCGCTGGATGTCTTCGATATCCGGAAAGAATCCGAAGCCATTCGCACCGAGTATGGCTCCACTCCATTTGCCAACGGATGCCTTCTCGCCCGCCGGCTGGTGGAGCGCGGTGTACGTTACATACACGTCTACTACGGGGCGGGACAGGTTTGGGACGATCACAAGGACATCAACAAGAATCTGAAGGAACGCTGCCCCGATATGGACCAGGCTTCCGCCGCGCTGATTCGCGACTTGAAGCGGCGAGGGCTGCTCGACGAAACGCTGATTGTCTGGGGCGGGGAATTCGGGCGGACTCCGGTGTCGGAAAGCGGCTCAGGCCGCGATCACAACCCGTATGGCTTCACCATGTGGATGGCGGGCGGCGGAGTAAAAGGCGGCATGGCCTACGGGGCCACCGACGAATTCGGATTCAAGGCTGTCGAGAATCGAGTCTCAATCCACGATTTGCACGCCACGATTCTTCATCAACTCGGCGTAGACCACACACGCCTCACCTACCGCTACGCCGGCCGCGATTTCCGCCTTACCGACGTGCACGGCGAGATCGTGAAAGACATTCTCGTATAGCCAGCCGCCTGGAGCCAAGCCGGTCAGCGGCCGTTTAGCCGCCTTTGGTACTCCTGTTTCGCGAAGTCGTACGCCTGATGGAATTCCTTCTGTTCTTCCGGGCGGATGCGTCCGATCTTTTGATTCCGGCATTGATCCACCGCCCGCAGGCACCATTCAATGCTCTGGCGCTCGCGAACCGGTTGCTTACCCACTGTTACCCAAACCGGGTTGGTATGGGAACTCGGCAGAATCCGTACCGCCACCCAGGCGCTGCGATCGATCCGCGGAGTGAATGATAGCTGGTGGATCTTGCCGTCGGCAGCGATTTCCTGGCGTTCGACGGCGACGCCATTCACGACCAGCTCCACTGGAACGCGTCTGGAGTTGGCAAGGCGCGCGCGTTCGATATGCCAGTACGGTTTGGCGTCCAGCTTCCGCTGGCGAATCTCGTCGTTCGGTTCCGGGTCCAGATATGCGGCAGCCTCGACTGCAATTTTCACGGTGCCGGGTTGCGCCAGCTCCACATCTTTGCCGGTGCCCATCTCAACGTCGTTCACCCGGAAGTCCATCAGGTGGCTCTTGCCGTCCGAGACATAGTTGCGGCCTTCCTTCAGCCCTTGCACCCAGTCGTTATAATTCAGCTCTTTCTGGCGAACGTAACTTCGGCCTAGTCCGACCCGCTCGTCGTAGATGCAGGGAAAGTCTGTTTCGCCGCCGATTCTGGTGCGGTAGCCGGC
>CAYTVP010000112.1:2890-3545 GCA_964441675.1 uncultured Solibacteraceae bacterium
GCCGGCGTTCAACGTGTGATACCAGATGTTCAACTCCCAGGGATACGGCGTATCGACGGCTGAGATGACGTCGGTCAATCCGTGAGTAACGGTAACGATGTACTCGTTGGCGCCGATGCCGTCGAACGGCGGCATTTCATAGCTCATCAATTTTCCGTCTTTCACCGGCAAGCCCCAACCGGAATGGGTATAGCCGACCACGGCTCCCTGGCTCTTGGCCCACTTCAAAATTGGCATTCCCCAACTCGGCCAATCTTCGATCCGTGCCTTGCCCGGATAATCCATCTGCTTCAGTTGCAGCAGCATCAGGTGGCCGGTATGGCTGGACGGGTGGCCCGAAACCTCGACATCGTAGCGGATCCGATTTTCTTTCGTGGAAACCTTGTTGTCTTCTCCTTCGAAGAATGTTTTCTGGAAGTACCAGCCCGGTCCCCAAGTTAATACGCTGCCGATCTTCAGATCCTCCCCGAGGACGTGCCGCATCATGTCCTTCGGATAGACCCCTTCCGTCGGGCGCTCGTAGTGAGAACAGCCCGCGGCGTGTATGTGATGGTCGCCGGAAAACCAGCGTGTCTTGGCCGCGCCACGGTTGGACGGATCGATCCAGCGCTCCAGTCGAAAGGACACTTCCTGTGGCTCGCTGCCCACGGTCACC
>CAYTVP010000112.1:3555-12036 GCA_964441675.1 uncultured Solibacteraceae bacterium
TCTTTTTGAGGTACTCCGGGCCGCGCGCATATTCGAACGTATATTTACCCGGCGGCAGCAGCACTGTTTCGCCATCTTCGCGATACACCTGCGGGTGGAAGAAGAAGTCGCCGCCCAGCCGCTTGGCAGGCGAGGGATAAACTCTTCCCTGCTGATCGCGCACCTCGAACGAGGCCATTTGCGGCTGTCCGTCGTGATCCTTTACCCGGAGCGTCACCGCCGTCGATGCCTTGGCGCGGAAGAGAATGCTCACCTCGCTCCGAAATCCCAGGTCTTGCGTACCCTGCCCGACGTCGAAGATCAGCTTGGCCTCGCGCTGCCCGGCGTCCCGTGAAAAGATCTGCAAGATCCGGTATTCGAGCGGGAGGCCACTCAGATGGAGCTTCATGGGCTGGCTGTTGAACATCCGCAAATCCATCCACTTTCGATCGACGGTCGATCCCGGCGAATTGGCCAACTGTCCGGCGTTCGGCGATGCCGCGGCCAGCGCGGCGGTGATGCCCGCACCGTTGTGTACTTTGACGAGAAACGTCCGCCAGCCGTTCTGCATCAGCTCCGGCACGGCCTCGCCTTCCTCAACCTTCACCCGGCTCTCGGGATTGATGTCGACGCCCGCAAGGCACAGCGGATCGAGCAGTGCCTGAATTTCCTCCACCGTTCGCGCCGCGCTCAATGCCTTCGCCAAGTCCGGCCGTGGTTCTCCGAGTACTTCGAGAGCTTCGGCGACGCGCTTCGTTTGCGCCGCGAGCGGCTGTATCTCCACGTCCGTTACCACTGGAAGTTTACCCGCCAAAAGCGTCACTGGCAGAAACACGAAGAACCATCGCATGGCTATGCCTCCATTAGGTTTGTCGTACGTGTCAAGCATACTGCGTACAATTGAGAAAAGGGAGTCAGGAGTTCGCTTGCAACTCAGTTGCAAAACGTGGTAACCTCCATTCGCAGAAGGCGATGCCTGACGAGCGACCGCTAGTGATGGAACCGAAGGTTGACCAGAAGCGGCGTGCCTTCTGGCTGAAACAGATGCACCAGTGGCACTGGATCAGCTCGGCTGTCTGCCTGATCGGGATGCTGCTCTTCGCAGCTACCGGTATCACGCTGAACCATGCATCTGATATTAAGGCGGATCCGCAGGTGACCAAGGTTTCCACTCAGCTTCCGCCGGAGCTGATTTCGGATTTGGCAGCGCAACCGAAGGAAGGAAAACAGGTGCTTCCCCCTACGGTGGCGCAGTGGTTGCAAGGAAATTTACCGGTCACCATGACGGCTCGCGAAGGCGAGTTGTCCGAGGCAGAAGTTTACGTGTCTTTGCCCCGGCCGGGTGGCGACGCCTGGCTCACAATCGACCGCGAGACGGGTGAAATCGAGTATGAGCGAACCGACCGCGGCTGGGTTTCTTATTTGAACGACCTTCATAAGGGGCGCAATACCGGCCAGGCGTGGGCTTGGTTTCTCGACATATTCGCCGTCGCATGCGGCGTCTTTTGTATTACCGGATTGTTTCTGCTCCAGTTGCATGCGGGTAACCGGCCGGCGACGTGGCCCATCGTGGGGCTTGGCCTGGTAATTCCGGTGGTGCTGGCGATTGTCTTTATTCATTGATGGAGTGATTGGATGCGAGTATGGCTGTCCGCTGCTGCGTTGTCGGGACTGATGTCCGCCGCCGGTGTTGCAGGTGACTTGAATTTAACTGTAGAGATCCCGCAGCTTGCAGTTGCCGAATATCACCGTCCCTACGTGGCGATCTGGCTGGAAAAACCGGATCAGACGTTCGCAGCAAATTTGGCTGTCTGGTACGACATCAAACCCAAGGAGGGGGAAAACGGAACCACCTGGCTGAAAGATATGCGGCAATGGTGGCGAAAATCCGGCCGCAGCCTGCAGATGCCCGTTGACGGAGTCAGCGGCGCAACCCGTCCGCCGGGCAAACATCAGGTAACGTTTTCGGGCGCGAAAGCCCCTTTGTCTTCGCTCTCGCCCGGTTCGTATCAATTGGTTATTGAGGCCGCCCGCGAAGTCGGCGGCCGCGAAATTCTCCGAATTCCGTTTGAGTGGCCGGCGAAGGCGCCGGATAGCAAGCAGGTAAAGGGTGAACACGAGCTCGGTACGGTCGCCCTTACATTGAAGCCGTAACCCTGGAAAGGAATCAAGTAATGAGATCTTCAGCCAAGCTCCCTGTGATGATCCTCGCCGGCGCCGCCTTGTTGGCGCCGCTCTCTCTCACCGCACACCGCATGTGGATGTTGCCCTCGGCGACCGTGCTATCGGGTGCCGACCCGTGGGTGACGGTAGACGCAGCCGTCTCGAATGAGCTGTTCTACTTCGACCATGTGCCGATGCGCCTGCAGAATTTAATCGTTCTCGCCCCCAACGGATCGCCGGCAAAGGCCGAGAACCAGAACACGGGGAAATATCGCAGCACGTTTGATGTGCATTTGACGGAGACCGGAACCTACCGGATCTCGGTTGTCAATAAAGGCGTGATGGCCAGCTATGAAGAGAATGGCCAACCTAAGCGGTGGCGGGGGACCGAAGAAACCTTCGCTAAGGAAGTGCCGGCGAACGCGAAGAACTTGCAGGTTTCCCGATCGAACAGCCGCATGGATGTTTTTGTGACGCGCGGCAATCCGACGGAGACGGTCCTGAAGCCGACCGGGAGCGGGCTGGAACTTGTTCCGGTCACTCACCCGAACGATCTCGTGGCGGGCGAGTCCGCTACATTCGGCATCGCGCTAAATGGCAAACCTGCTGAAGGGATTTCTGTCTCGGTCATCCCTGGCGGTATCCGTTATCGCGATCAGTTGAAGGAAGAGAAATTCACGACGGATAAGGACGGCAAATTCACGGTCGCGTTCAAAGAACCCGGGATGTACTGGCTGAATGCCACGCACACCGAGACTCCGCGCCACGCACCGGAGACGTCGTTGTCCGCGGACGGTTCGCCCGGCGGCGGAGCGCCGCAAGGTCCCCCGCGCCAGCCGGCTGGTAACCGGTTTAACTATGTCGTCACGCTGGAAGTGCTTCCGCAATAGTCTACTGCCGTAGGGCGCCCGTTCTCGCGGGCGCCTTTCTGACATCTGCAATGAATCGTGTGCTGGTGCCGCAAGAGCTGGCGCCTCTGTCTATCCCCTCCCCGGCCGCCAATGCGGTGGTCCGCGAAATGCGTGGCGCGACGATGGGCACCACCTGGTGCGTGAAAGTTGTCGCGCCTGCCTCTACCTGTCTCGATTCGCTGCAAGAGGAAATCCAGGCTGAATTGGATCGCGTGGTTTCCGAGATGAGTACTTGGGAAGCAGCCACGCCGCTCCGTCGGTTCAACGATTCTCCGGCGAATACCTGGACCACATTTCCCGAGGCGCTTTATCAGGTTGTTGAGTATGCGCTAGCCGTGGCAAGCGAAACGAACGGCGCTTACGATCCGTCCGCAGGACCGCTGGTCAATTTGTGGGGCTTTGGCCCGGACGCGCCGATTTCTGCGCCGCCCGATATGAAAGCGATCGATAGGGCAAGAGCCCGTTGCGGCTGGACCCGGGGGCGCCTGGATCCGGTTTCGCGGCGAGCGTGGCAGCCGGGCGGCTGGTATCTCGATCTCTCCGCCATTGCAAAGGGTTTCGCAGTCGATCAGGTGGCGGTCCACCTGCGCGCCAGGGGCATCGAAAGCTGGCTGGTGGAGGTCGGTGGCGAATTAAAGGGATTTGGCGTCAAACCGGACTATCAGCCGTGGTGGGTAGCGCTTGAGCATCCGGCGTCCGATGCGGCTGCGGGCGAGACCGCGATCGTTGCTTTGCACGGCCTCGCGGTTGCATCGTCGGGCGATTACCGGCGTTTTTTCGAGCACAACGGCACACGATACTCGCATACAATCGACCCGCGCACGGGCTGGCCGGTTGCTTCCGGCACAGCGTCCGTCTCCGTCATTCATCCCAGCTGTATGGCGGCCGATGCGCTCTCCACTGCTCTCACTGTCCTCGGCTCGCGGGAAGGTTTAGCGTACGCAACCCGTGCCGGCATTGCGGCTCTGTTTATCGATCGGGCTGACACGGGTTTTACGGAAATTATGACTCCGGCACTGGCCGCCATGCTTGACGGATGATGTCGCTCGAAGCACAGCGGCTATTCGTGGCGGCCGCGGTGATCGCCGGCTACCTTTTGTTCTGTTGGTTGATCTTCCTGCATCACCGGCGCAAGAGGCGCGAGGCGCAGCGGCATGCGGTAGCGTTGTCGGAATCCACCTCCGGCCAGCCTCCGGTTCTGGTAGCGTACGCGAGCCAAACAGGCTACGCCGAGCAACTCGCCTGGCAAACCGCGGATACTCTCCGGGCTGGAGGACTCACTGTTCGTGTAGCGTCGATCGCGGAGATAGACGGCGACCTGCTCGAAACATTCGAGCGCGCATTCTTTGCAGTCAGCACGACGGGCGAGGGCGATGCGCCAGACAGCGCGGTGCGCTTCTCACGAAAAATGGCGGAATCCGGTCGATTGAACGCGCTGCACTACGGCCTGCTTGCCCTGGGCGATCGCACTTACAAGGACTATTGTGCGTTCGGCCGCGCTTTGGATCAATGGCTTCGGCATAGCGGAGCCGTCCCGCTGTTCGACCGTGTCGAAGTAGACAATTGCGACGAAGGAGCCCTGCGCCACTGGCAGCACAACCTCGGCATGGTCACCGGGCGTACCGACCTTGCCGATTGGACTCCGCCGGCCTACGGACGTTGGCGCCTGGTGGAGCGGCGTTTACTGAATGCCGGCAGTCCCGGCGGGCCTGCATTTCATATCGCGCTCGAACCGCTGGATGGCGCCGAGCAATGGCAGGCGGGAGACATCGCGGAAATCGGTCCGAAGAATTCCGCGCAAGACGTGGAGGCGTTGCTCTTGGAGCTTGGCCTGGACGCCGGCGCTCACGTCGCGCGTGGCGGTCGCCGTATGTCTATGCGGCAGGTGCTTGAAGACGCGTTTCTTCCTTGTTCGGCACAGGAACGAGAAGCTCTTAGAAATCTTTCAGCGCAGGATATTGCCGATCGGCTGAAACCACTGCCGCACCGCGAATACTCGATTGCATCATTGCCCGCCGACGGGCGCCTGGAGCTATTGGTCCGCCAAATGACGCAGGCAGATGGCCGCCTCGGCTTGGGGTCCGGTTGGTTGACTCAATATGCCCCTCTCGGCGGTGAAGTGGCTTTACGAATTCGGGAGAATCGCGCATTCCATCCACCGAAGAACGGCGCACCGCTAATCCTCATCGGAAACGGAACTGGAATGGCGGGCCTTCGTGCGCATCTGCGTTTCCGGGCCAAATCCGGACTTCATCGTAACTGGCTCCTGTTTGGAGAACGCACGGCCCAATACGATTATTTCCATCGCGAGGAAATTGAGCTCTGGCGCGAGCGAGGCGTGCTGGAGCGCGTCGACCTGGTATTTTCCCGCGATCAGCCGGAACGGACGTACGTTCAGCACCGGCTGAGTGCCGCATCGGCAGCGATCCGCGATTGGGTAGACGGCGGAGCGTTCATTTACGTTTGCGGCAGCTTGCAGGGCATGGCGGAAGGTGTCGGGCAGGTTCTCGAGGAAACGCTGGGCCGGGAGCAACTGGAACTGCTGGCGGAGCAAGGACGCTACCGCCGCGATGTTTACTGACGCCTCCGGCGGCACGGCCACACGGAGCCGCCGCTTCGCCGTATCCTGAATCTATTGATCGTCCCGCTGTTGCTGATTCTGCTTTCCCATCAGAAGCCTTCCGACGTGCCAAATACCGCGGTCCGCCCGGATCGCCCGGCCGCGCAAACGGCTGCGCCCGCACCGCAGTTGAACTTATTAGGCCGTACCGATGCGCAGTCCGGCGAGAGCCGCCGCAATGAGAACGTGCAGTTCAATCTCATCGACAACAATGCGGCGAAAGAGCTCAGCAAACGCATGGGTACCTCAGCGACCCTTTTTGAGACCTTTTTTCCCGCCAACATCTACTACGGTAGGGAGTACGGCGGCGCGCCTTCCACTCCGATTCATCTTTCAGCAGGCAAGGCGGCTCGCGGAATACATGGGCAAGCATTCTGGGCACACGGGAACAGCGTGTTCAATGCCCGATCGTTCTTTCAAGTGGGCAGCGTAAAGCCGGCGCGTGAGAATCAATATGGCATTCGTGCCGGTGTGCCGCTCTGGCGAAATGCGTGGCTCACTGTGGATGGATCGCAGCACAAAATTCGCGGGCAGGTGAACGGCAATGTACTGGTGCCGCGCGCTGACGAGCGGACGCCCCTTACCACCGATCCTGCCGCAAGCGCGCTCATCGCCAGCTGGATTGCGGCGTATCCGGCCGAGACGCCGAACCGGACCGACATCGACCCTCGTGCCCTCAACACCAATTCGCCGCAATCGATCAACACCGACAGTAGCCTTCTGCGCCTGGATCAGGCGCTTGGCGCGAACAACCGGCTGATTTTTCGGCACTCCTATACAAACCAGGACATCGATGCCTTCCAGTTGGTCGCGGGACAAAACCCCGATACAACCACCAAAAACCACGCCGCTCGTGCTACCTGGGCCCATATTTGGTCTGCTACCTCCACGGCGGAGTTTTCCGTGGGCTTCGATCGGACGCATTCGCTGCTGGTGCCCGAACCGAACGCAGTGGGTCCGCAAGTTCAGATCGGGACCGCCTTTACAGCGCTCGGGCCGAATTCCGGGATCCCGATCGATCGCGTTCAGAACTGGTTTCAGTATGCGGCGCTCTTCCGGCGCCAGATCGGCAGCCATCAGCTTTCCTACGGCGGCAACGTTACGAGAACGCAGTTCAACGGCCGCGAAGTATCGTCCAACCGGGGCAACTACTATTTCCGAAACGATCTGGGTCGCGATGCGATTACCAATTTTCTTCTCGGGATTCCGAACCGGTTTTCTTACGGCACCGGCGACCTGGATCGTGGTTTCCGGAATTGGGAGCAGCACTACTTTGCCGGCGACCGCTGGCAGGCGCGCTCCAACGTGATGCTCACCTTCGGCGTCCGGTACCAGCCGCAGACAGGCCCGTATGAAGTGAACAATAAGACTTCCATTCCATACCGGTGTGACTGCAATAATTTCGGGCCGCAATTCGGCGTTGCCTGGCGTTTGCCCAAGGAATGGGGTGTATTTCGTGCTGCCTACAGCCTGGAGTATGGGACGATCTTCGCCACTACGTTCCAGCAGCTTCGGTGGAATCCGCCGGAGTTCCTGAAAGTAGAAGTGCAGGTGCCAAACTTGCTCGATCCCCTGGAAGGCGTGGATTTAAGCCCCACGGCCAGGGCAACCTATCTGGCTGTGACGGAAGATCTCAAGACGCCCTATTCGCATCTTTACAGCGGCACCTGGGAAAAAGAGTTCCGGGGCGGCTGGCGGCTTCAAACAGGTTACGTCGGCAGCCGTACCAACAAACTATTGTTGATCTGGTATGGAAATCGAGGCGTGCCGGTGCCCGGCATTCCCTTGATTACAGCCACCATCAACGACCGGCGGCCAAATCCCGATTACTTTGAGATGCGCCGGGTTGTCAATGGCGCGCGTGCGTACTTCGATGCCGGCCGTGTGTCGCTTTTGGTTCCCCGCTGGAAACAATTCAGCATCGATACCTCGTATTGGTTCAGCAAGGCCATCGATACCGGCGCGACGTACCTGAATACTGCCGCGGGCGATGATGCGCGGCAGGGCTATAGCCAAAGCGAATCCCTGGTGCAGCAGGACCTGAAGGGTCCTAGCGCGTTCGATCAAAGCCACGCATTGCTATTGCGAACACGGTACGAGGTCCCGGCGCTGGCGCATGCGCCGAGGATTCTACGTGCGATTGCAAGCCGCTGGGGCGTGTCGGCGATTGCTCTGGCGAAAACCGGTACGCCCTTTACCGTCATCGCAGGCTCCGATGGGCCGGGGTTCGGCAATGTCGACGGTACGAATGGAGATCGTCCGCACCTGACAGATCCGAATCTGCTGGGCCGCACGATTGGGCATCCGGACACCGCCACGGAGCTCTTGCCGCGCTCCGGTTTCCGCAATATGCAGCCGGGGGAGGAAAGAGGGAACCTCGGCAACGGCGTCTTCCGCCGCGCGAGGTTATTTAACCTGAATGCGGGCATTACCCGCACCTGGCCGATTACCGGCGAGCGGTCGCTCAGTTTTCGCGCCGAATCCATCAACCTCACCAATACTCCTCAGTTTGCCGAGCCAAATTTCGACCTCAGTTCTCCGGCATTCGGAAAAATTACAAACACGTTGAACGATGGAAGAACCTTCCGGTTCATGTTGCAGATCGCGTTTTAGCTCTCGGACAGGCCTCAAGTTTTTTGATTTTTGTTCGATATCTCTTCTAGCTGGCGCTCGTAAACGCGCTTCGAACAAAGTTTGTCCGCAACAGGACAGGTCCTCAGGACGGCATGCCAAAAGAAGGCGGGGTAAGCGTCCCGCCTGTCGCGCTGTCGCAAGTTCCATCATCATGCGCCTTACGAAGTCCCGGCA
>CAYTVP010000113.1:0-11882 GCA_964441675.1 uncultured Solibacteraceae bacterium
CGGCGAAATCGGCGACCTGCGCGCGATTCTCGGAGCATTCAGCTACTTCAATACCGACCCGGCCAATATCCGGAATCAATCGGATTTCGGCGGCGGCGCTTTGATGGATATCGGGTTTTACCCGATTCACTTGTCGCGTTTTCTTTTCGGCTCGGAGCCGCGGAATGTGATTGGCCTGTTCGGTAGAGATTCCACTTTTCGAACGGACGTTCTGACATCGTGCATCTTGAACTTTCCGCAGGGGCACAGCGTATTTACCTGCTCCACCCAACTGGTCCCGCATCAGCAGATGCAGATTCTCGGCACCAAGGGCAGGATTGCGATCGAGATTCCGTTCAATGCCCCACCGGACAGAGCAACACGCATTCTTGTGGATGTGGGAGGGGCGCTCGACGGGTCGCAGATCCGCGTGGAGGAGTTCGCTGTCTGCGACCAATATATGTTGCAGGGGGACGCTTTCTCCCGAGCGATCCAGGGCGAGGGGTCCGTTCCCGTGCCGCTCGAAGATTCTCTTGCCAATATGCAAGTAATCGAGGCCCTTTTCCGGGCGGGTTCGTGGGGGAGGTGGGAAGCGCCGGGCGACATCCCGCCGGAAAGCAGAACTTGACCACGCACCTCGCGTCCCGGATAATATCGCTATGTCCATCGGATATGGGGGAATTGTTTGAGCCTCTCCCATCTCAGAGCACTTGAAGCGGAATCTATCCAGATTATTCGCGAAGTTGCAGCCCAATTCGAGCGCCCGTGCCTTTTGTATTCAATCGGAAAAGATTCTAGTGTTTTATTACGCTTAAGCCAGAAAGCGTTCTATCCAGGGAAGATCCCCTTTCCGCTGGTTCACGTCGATACCACCTATGAATATCCCGAGATGATCCAGTTCCGCGATTGGTACACCCGCGAGATCGGTGCCGAGCTGATTGTTCATATTAATGAGGACGCTGTCGCCGCGGGAACCAATCCGTACGATCTGGGGACATCAAAATGCTGCCATCTGCTGCGTACCCGAGCGCTGGTGGAAGGTTTGCAAAAGCACGGCTTTGATGCCGCATTGGGCGGCGCCCGGCGGGACGAAGAAAAATCGCGCGCCAAAGAACGCGTTTTCTCCCTGCGCGATCCACATGGGCAATGGGATCCGAAAAATCAACGTCCTGAGCTTTGGAACCTCTATAACGGCCACATCAACAAAGGAGAGAGTGTTCGTGTCTTTCCGCTGTCGAACTGGACAGAATTCGACGTTTGGCAATACATACACGAGGATCGTATCCCGATCGTTCCGCTTTATTTTGCCAAGCCGAGACCGGTGGCCGTACGCGGAGGGACGCTCATTCCTATCGAATCGAACGTGAAGCTTTTGCCCGGTGAAGAGCCTCAAACGATTATGTGCCGTATGCGCTCCCTGGGGTGCACGCCGTGCTCCGGAGCGATTCGATCGGAGGCCGACACGGTTCCGAAGATCATCGAGGAACTGAAGGATTTCCGGCGGTCGGAGCGCGAAAACCGAGTGATCGATCACGACCAGGATGGCTCGATGGAGTTGAAGAAGCGGGAAGGATACTTTTGATGGCAACGCACCCGGCCATTCTGGCGGAAATCAGCGACGTACCCAAACGAGTTCCCCTGTCCGCTTTCATCAAGTCGCATGACGAGAAGGACCTTCTTCGCTTCTCAACCGCTGGCTCAGTGGATGATGGCAAATCGACCCTGATCGGCCGCCTGTTATTTGACGCAGGCGGAGCGTTTGAAGACCAGATCGAAGCCGTCAAAGCATCGAAGATCAATCGCGCCGGACAAGGGCACGTGGATTTCTCGCTGCTGACCGACGGGCTAAAGGCGGAACGCGAGCAGGGCATCACTATTGACGTCGCTTACCGATACTTCGCTACGCCCAGGCGCAAGTTCATCATCGCCGACACGCCTGGCCATGAAGAGTATACGCGCAATATGGCCACGGGAGCGTCTACCTGCGACGCAGCCGTGGTCCTCGTGGATGCACGGAATGGACCGACGGAACAATCTCACCGGCATGCGAAAATTGCCCGGCTGCTGGGGATTCCGCATGTCATCGTCGCCGTCAACAAAATGGATCTGGCGGGCTACAGCCAGGCGGCGTTCGATCGCGTCCGGTCCGCGCTGCCGGGGGCGCACCATATTCCCGTTTCCGCATTAATGGGCGACAACATCGTCGAACGTTCGGACAAGATGCCGTGGTATGGAGGCCCGTCGCTGCTCGAGGTTCTCGAAGATCTTCCGACAGCACATCGGATCAACCAGCCGCTGCGGTTTCCGGTACAGCTGGTCATTCGTCCCGGCGATGGCTTTCGGGGATATGCAGGGCAAATTGCATCCGGCCGGGTGCGGGTAGGAGAAGAACTGACTGCCCTTCCCTCGCATCGCACGGCGCGCGTGACACGAATTGTGACCTTCGACGGCGATCTGGATGAAGCAATGGCCCCGATGTCGGTGACGCTCGTCCTCGATCGCGAGATCGATTTGAGTCGTGGCGGGATGCTTGCCGGCGACGCGCTGCCGCATGCCGGACGCCGGCTACGCGCCCAGGCGGTAGCGCTGCTTCCGGGTGGCATCGAAGCGGGGCGCGAATACCTGCTGAAACATACTTCCCGAACGGTGCCCGCTCGATTGATTTCCGGCACTCTTGCCATGAACGGCATTGGCCCCGTCGAAATTGAAACCACGCAGCCGCTTCATTTCGACAACTATCGGGAAAACCGGCTGACCGGCGCTTTTGTGCTGGTCGATCGCCGGACGAACAACACAGTAGCGGCCGGAATGATCCATGCCGGCGCAGACCGGATCAGCGAGCCATTTCTGCGAAAGATCGCACGTGGACTTCGCCGCGCCGCAGACCGGCTGGAAGAATTTTCTGAAGGAGGCGGAATATGACCGACCCCGAACCGACGATTCGCGAAGCGCTTGCGCTTGAGGGGCCGGCATGTTTCACGTGTAGCTTTCAAGCCGAAGACGTCGTAGTGCTGGACGTGCTGCGGAAGCAGTCACCGAAGATTCCGGTTTTGTTTCTGGAAACCGGCTATCACTTTCCCGAGACCTTGGAGTATCGCGACAGGCTGGCGAGCGATTGGAAACTGAATCTCATCAATCTTCGCCCGCAAACCAACGACAAGCATCCGGTGGATCCCGAGGCGTGCTGCGGTGTTCGCAAGGTAGTGCCCTTGTTTTCGGCATTGGAGAACTATGATGTTTGGTTCACTGGCCTGCGGCGGGAGCAATCGCCGACACGCGCCGGATTACAGCCGTTCGGCACGCATCATCTTGTATCCGGAAAAACGCTCCACAAAATCGCGCCCCTGTTTGATTGGACCTGGAAGGATGTCTGGGCCTATCTCACAGTTCACGAAATTCCTCATCTTTCGCTCTACGACAAAGGCTATACATCTATCGGCTGCGAACCCTGCACGGCATTGCCGGATGGCGACAATCTGCGTTCGGGCCGTTGGGGAGGCAAGAAGCTGGAATGCGGCATTCACATTGAGCCTGTGCAGATCGAGCGGAGCGGATTGTAAATGGAAGTTCTAATCGGATTTTTCATCGCGGTGGCCGTGGGCCTGACAGGCATGGGCGGTGGTGTCATGGCGGCACCAGCACTGATCCTGTTCCTGGGCATGCCCGCCGCCGAGGCCGTGGGAACTTCGCTGATCTTTGTCACCATTACGAAGCTGGCCGCAGTGCCTGTGTATCTGGTGCGCAGGCAGGTAAGCTGGCCCACGCTGAAGCGTCTGTTGATAGGTGGAATTCCGGGAGTTATCGGTGGCTCGCTGCTCATCAGCCGCCTTTCGAAGAAGAATCTGGAGCCCGTGGTCCTGACGCTGGTGGGTTTCACCATCCTGATCATCGCAGTCGTGACGATGATCAAAATGGTGCGGCAAACATCGGGAGCAACGGGTACCGATCATCCGCGGCGGCTTCCATTTTTGGCGTTCCCAATCGGGATAGAGGTGGGATTTTCTTCTGCCGGCGCAGGTGCCCTGGGCAGCCTGGTTCTGATGCATTCGACAAGCCTGGCAGCGGCAACGATTATCGGGACTGACCTGATGTTCGGCTGGTCGGTTGCGCTTGTGGGCGGCGGACTCCACATGGCTCTCGGCGAAGTCAATTTTCCGGTAGTGTTCAAGCTGTTATCCGGCGGCGTTGTCGGAGCGATTCTGGGTTCCTGGCTGGCGACGAAAATGCCATCGCGAGCTCTACGCCTGGCGCTTACGGGATATTTGATCGTGTTGGGTGGACAGCTTCTCTGGAAGGGACTCGGTTCTCTGCTGTGATTTATTTGATCGGTGGCGGTCCGGGAGATCCGGATCTACTTACCGTAAAGGCGGCGCGGATTCTTCAATCTGCCGACGTCGTTTTGTACGATCGCTTGATTTCAGCCGAAGTTCTCGAGTGTGTCAATCCAGGCGCAGAGCTGATCGATGTCGGTAAAGAAGAAGGTCAACAGTGTCAAATGCAGGAGCGCATTGTGCGCCTGCTCATCGACTATTCGCGCAGGGTCCGGTCAGTCGTTCGCTTAAAGGGCGGCGATCCGATGGTGTTTGCCCGCGGCGGCGAAGAAGTTGCTGAACTGTTGGATGCCGGATGCGAAGTGGAGATCGTTCCGGGCATCAGTTCGTCGCTCGCCGCTCCGGTTCTGGCGGGAATTCCGCTGACCTATCGCGGAGTTGCACGATCCTTCGCAATCGTTACCGGGCATGGCCGCGATGGCGTGCTCCAGGATTGGACTGCCTATGCGCGTGTGGACACGCTGATTGTTCTGATGGGTGTCAAGCATCGCGCGGAGATTGCGCAGCATCTGATCGAGGCGGGAAGGGCCGCAAACCAGCCTGTTGCCTTTATCGAGCGTGCCTCAACTCCGACGGAGCGGGAAGTATTCGGAACACTCGCGGATGTGGCAGCCGGAGCGGTCGAAGTGGAATCGCCGGCAGTGTGGATCGCGGGCGAGGTCGTAGCACTCCGGCGCGCAACCTCCGCGTCGTCCCGGACAACCTGGGATTGTCCCATCTCCGCCGCTCGCCACTGATACAATTCAGCGCGGAGGTCTACGCGTATGAAGGCAGTACGATCCCTTCTTCTTCCGGCGGCCCTTATCGCTGCCACGCTTACGGTTACAGATGCGGCGACGCTAGGGGAACCACCTTCCACCTGGACAGACGGGTACGTAATCGGCAACGGAATCCGAATTCACTATTGGCGGACCGGCGGCGCGGGAAAGCCGGTGATGCTTCTGGCGCATGGATCTTCCGATGACGGCCTATGCTGGACCAATTTCGCCAAAGAATTCCAGGCAAGCTACGACATTGTTATGGTGGATGCCCGCGGCCACGGACTAAGCGACCCGCCGCGATCCACCGACGCGCCGGATGCGCAGGCCGAGGATATTGCTGCCGTAATCCGCGAGCTGAAGCTCGAAAAGCCGGTCGTCATGGGCCATTCGATGGGTAGCTCCGCCGCCGCCTGGTTTGGCGCAACACATTCGGACATGGCCAAGGCCATCATCCTCGAAGATCCGAATCTTGGCTCGCGCACCCGGCCTCCACTCGACGATGCCGCCCGCGAAAAGGCGCGGCAGGGAATCCTGGCGCGTAACAATACGACAGTCGAGGAGTTGGTTTCCCTGTGCGAGAAAAACACGCCACAATGGGGGCGGTCTGAGTGTGAGTATTGGGCGCCATCCAAGCGGCGTCATCATCCGGATACTGTGCTTGGGAATGCCGGCAGGCGCCCCGCGATGCGCGAACTCTTTCCGAAGATTACGGTGCCGGTGCTGATCGTTAAGGCCGATGCGAAGGACGACGTGAGGCGCGAAAACGAAGACGCTGCGAAGCTTCTGCCAAACGGCAAGATCGTTCACGTGGACGGAGCAGGACACAACGTTCGCCGCGACCGCAAGGATCAGACGGTAGCAATCGTCAAGGAATTTCTGCAGAAGAACTAACGCTTCCTTGATCCCGTTTAGGTTTAGGAAAGCGCGACCCGGATCGATTCTTCGTAATCGGGAAAATACTCTTGAATCTGCGGAAGGTCGAATCTGGTCAATATGCTGGTATTCGGCTCACGATCGAGAAGAAACTCGAACGATTTCTCCACCAGTTTTTGCTGCGGGATCCGCCCTTCGGTCAGCTTGCGCCAATATTGTTCGCTGACGGTCACACGGTGAGATGTCGTGACGCGTTTGGAAACGGTAACGTCGAATGTTGTCGCATTGATTTCTTCGACAGTAAGGGACATCTCGTCCGAGTATATCGGTGACGATTCGGAATTGGAATGCTGTGAAGGTCCGCCAGTGGCGCGAACTTCAGCGCTGGTAAGTCGTAAGGCGTAACAAGAGTGAGCCGCCGTTTGAGTGCTCGATCCAGAAGAGACAATCGCCGGATCGTCGGTTGACCTGGAGTGCTAGCCTTCGCTACTTCCGCGACCGTCGCAATGTGGGCAGCTCCTCTTGCCACTATCGTGGCACTCTCGACATTCATTGAATCCGAATCCCATTCGCGGACCAGGCGTCCTCCGCCAGGGATGCCGGTTGGCACAATAGCCCGCTGACGCAAAATTCCACTCCATTCGCGGACCGTACCGGATGCCCTTTCCCTCGCAATCCGAACCGTCCCTCGATCCAGTTCCTTGACAGAATGAACAGGTGATCGTCAAGTTACACCTCCATAACTTAGTGACAATCACGGCGGAATAATTTCGTTTCTCACCCCCTCTGACTGACAACGCTCCAGTAGCAGTTGCTACCCGAACTTCCAGGTTATCTCCCGAAGATCAGAAACCACTTCTTGCCGGGAAACATGTCCGGGTATTCGTCGACCAACTTGAAGCCCGCATCTGACATCCACTCCAGGATTTCCTCACGCTCGATTAGCAGTTCCGGCTGGTTCTTGTGCGGTGTGTTCGGGTCGCTACTATTCATGTCGATAATTGCAACTCGCCCGTTTGGCCTGAGATATGCGGCTAGCGCCTTTAGATATGCGGCTCGGTTCTGGATGTGGTGCAGAACATCATGAATGAAAGCCAGGTCTACGTCCTGCGCAGGTAGCTTGGGATCATCGAACTTGCCCAGAACAGTGCGGATGTTGCGGATCTGCTCTTCCTTGTTGCGCTTGTTGATATAGTCCAACAGGTCTTGTTGAATATCCACCGCATACACTTTCCCACCCGGCGCAACAGCCTTCGCCAGCGCCCTAGAGAAAAGCCCAGATCCGGCTCCGATATCGGCCACTACCATTCCCGATTTCAACGGAAGCGTGGCTAGCACTTCGTCAATTTTTTGAGCGGCGACGCGATGGGTCCCCTCCAGCGCGGTGACCCATTCTTCCGCGCTTCGCGATGCCAGTTGCGCCTGACACTCGGTAATCCCGGAGACGAACATGACCCCGAGCAGCCACGACATCCACGAGTTCTTTCGGCACATAGAAATTCTCCTAAACGATGGCCAAGTGCCAACCTCCGCAAGTGCGGAGGTGAAATAGCTCGCCAAAGAACTATCCTCCACACACACTACTTTGTATAACAGGAACGTTCAGCCGTCGTAACTAACGGCGAACTCAGAACGCATCAGTACCCCTTCACCGTTCGATGAACTTCTTGCGGCTCGGAGAGTTCGCCTCAGTGCGCTCTAGCGGCACAGGCGTCCTTTTATTCGACAGTGTTTCGGCGCCCGAATGTCCACTCCAGAGGATGTCGGACGCGCCTCCGCAAATCATCCGCCCTAAGCCAGGTTCAGTGTGCGTGTATAGGAGGAAACAAGTGGGATCAACGAAAGACACGAAGATCGGCGACTTACACAGCGCGTTCTCCCGTCGGAACTTACTCAAAGGAGCAACCGCGCTTACTGCCGCCGCAAGTATGCGAGAAGCTTTTGGTCAACAGCCGACTGGCGCCCCGTTCGGAACCGTTTGGCTTTACATCAGCACCTACAAGAAGCGTCCACCATTATCTTCTGGCGCTTCAACCGCGCTACGGGAGATCTTTCGGAAGAACAGATGATCTCGAGTTTGCCGCCCGGATTCGCCCACAGTGGCAGGCTCACGCCGGTAAGCTACGCTTCAACGCTGGGAGATTATCCGAGAATATTCGCCATCGATCCCTCCGGGCAGTTCATGGCGGTTGGCAATCAGGCTGCTGACCACGTGACCATTTTCAAGATTCAGGGGGACGTGACAAGGGAGATGATGATCGGCGAAATGATGACCGGGGTCATGGCGGTGATCGTGGTTCGTTGAAATTCACTGGTGATTACACGCCAGTGGGGAGCCCGTCAGGTATGGTTTTCCTGATTTGATTCGCCGTCGCGGCTAAGAGCCGATGTGAGCGATCCCGCTTTCGGCCTTTGAGGGCTAGCAATCTGAACTTGACTCACGTAATCTCGTCGCCATACGCTAAGAATTCTTGGTATGGGACGCAAGGCGCAAAAGAACGATTCGTTGCCCGGTTCACTGGACATGCTAATTCTACGGACGCTGTCGCTGCGCGACCTCCATGGATACGGCATAGTCCAGTTCATTCAACAATCGTCCGACAACGAACTCCTCGTCGAGGAGGGCTCGCTGTACCCCGCTCTCCAGCGGCTGGAGCTAAACGGCTGGATCGACGGTGTCTGGGGCGTGACGTCGAACAATCGGCGGGCGAGGATCTACAAGATCACTGCGGCTGGCCGCAAACAGCTGGCCGTTGAAACACGGAAGTACGCCAAACTCACGTTGGCGATCGCGCGCGTGATGGGAGCGGAGTGACGGACATATTGCGACGGCTGCGGTATTGGATAGAAAGCGCCAGGCGCAGCGAGACGCTGCGTGAGGAAATGGAGCTCCACCTTGCGGAAAAAGCCGCGGAACTCGAAGCAGACGGCATGACGCCGGAGTACGCCATGGCTGAAGCGCGCCGGCGATTTGGCAACGTCGGACTGAAGCACGAAGAGTCACGGGAGATTTGGATGACACGGTTTTTGTCGGAGTTTGGCCAGGATGTCCGTTATGGCTGGCGCACCATGACCGCCAACAAGGCATTTAGCGCATTGGCGGTCTTGTCGCTGGCGCTCGGCATCGGCGCCAATACTGCGATCTACAGCTTGATGGAGTCGATTCTGTTGCGGCCGCTGCCGGTCGCCGATCCCGAGTCGCTGGTGGTCTTGAATTGGCATAGCCGGCCACCCCAGAACGCCAGCAAAATGGGAACACGTCATTCACGGAGTACGTCACCGGCGAATATTTTAGCGGCCTGGCAGTGTCGCCGGCCGCGGGAGGTCTGATCGGCTCCGAAGACGACCGTCCAGGCGCAGCGCCTGTCGCGGTAATCAGTTTTGCTACAAGCCAGAATCGCTTCGGAGGACCCGTGAATGCGATTGGACAACCAATTCTCGTCGACAACATTCCCTTCACGGTCATCGGCGTTGCGCCGCCTGAGTTCTTCGGAGTCGACCCTGCGGCGGCGCCGGACCTTTACCTTCCGTTGCACACGAATTTGATCGTAGACGGCGCCGGAGCAGCTCGCATGTATGGCGACGGAAACTTCTACTGGATCGAAATGATGGGCCGCCTGCGTCCTGGTGTCAGTATGGCCCAGGCGCAGGCAGCGCTGGCTCCTCGCTTCCATCAATGGGTTGCCACCACGGCGAAGACCGACGGTGAGCGCGCCAAACTACCCGCGCTGATTCTGAATCCCGGCGCCGAAGGTCTGGGCAGCCTGCGCCGCCAGTATTCGAAGCCTCTGTACGTACTCCTGGCGATGGCGGGATTGATCCTGGCGATCGCGTGCGCGAACATCGCCAATCTGCTGCTGGCAAGGGCCGCCGCGCGACGCCGCGAGATGGCTGTCCGGCTGAGCCTGGGAGCAGGACGGTTCCGCGTGGTGCGGCAGTTGCTTACCGAGAGTGTGATGCTGGCGTCGCTCGGCGGGGCATTCGGGGTCTTGTTTGCAATCTGGGGCGTTCGAGCGCTGACGTTTCTGTTCTCCAACGGACGGGAGAACTTTACGCTGCATGCGGAATTGAACTGGAACGTGCTGGGCGTGACGGCGGCGCTCTCTGTGGTTTGCGGCCTGTTATTTGGCCTCGCGCCAGCGATTCAGTCGACGCGTCCGGACGTCATGCCCGCGCTAAAGAACGGCCGTGAGGGCGGACCGCACCGCCGCGCGCAGCACGTTCTGGTGGTCGCCCAGATCGCGATGTCTTTTGTCATCCTGGTCGCCGCGGGTCTATTTGTCCGGACACTCAACAACCTGCACTCCGTCCAACTGGGATACAGCCGCGAGAACATCCTTCTGTTCTCGTTGAATGCGCGCCAGGCCGGACATCGCCACCCGGAGATCACCACCTTTTACACGGACCTGCGCAAGCGCTGCGAATCGATCCCCGGAGTGAGCAGCGCGACGCTTTCGCACTCCTCGATCGTCAGCTCCGGCCGTGCCGGAGGGGCAATCAGGGGAGCACTGAAGATCGGCCCTGTTGCCATCGAAGGCGCACGCGTCCTGGGGGCCGGACCGCGTTTCCTCACGACGATGCAGATTCCGATCCTGGCCGGACGCGAGATTGACGACCGCGACCAACCGGGATCTACGCCGGTTGCGGTAATCAGCGAGCGGCTGGCGCGGACTTACTTCGGGAACGAGAATCCGGTGGGCCGGCGCATCACGCTCCCGGACGAGAAGCGCGATCTCGAAATCGTCGGCGTGTCGGCTAACCTGCGGAACGGTGGTCTGAAAGAGGAGAGTCCAATGACCGTGTTCGTAGCGGTCAGCCAGTTTTCTCCGGACCAAGTGACCTACGCGCTGCGCACTGCCGGTGATCCGCTGAGGTATGTCAACAGTGTGCATGAGATCGCGCGGGAGGCAGATTCCCGCATACCCGTCACAAACGTGGTCACGCAGGCAGCGGAGATCGATCGGACGATCAGCCGGGAAGTCACGTTTGCGAAACTATGCACGGGTTTCGCGGTTCTCGCTCTGCTGATGGCGTGCGTCGGCCTTTACGGAACGATGTCGTACAACGTTGCGCGGCAGGTCGGCGAGATTGGAATCCGTATGGCCCTGGGCGCGCACCGCGGCGCCGTCGTATGGATGGTTCTGCGCCGCGTTCTACTACTTGCGGCGGTGGGGCTCGCGATCAGCGTACCCGCCACATTGGGCGCGTCCCGGCTTGTCAAATCGTTTCTGTTCGGGACCCAGCCCAATGATCCGGGAACCCTGGTGCTGGCCGGTGTCGTCCTTCTAATCGCCGCGATTCTCGCTGGCTATGCGCCGGCAAGGCGAGCGTCCCGAATCGATCCGCTGGCGGCTCTGCGGCAAGAGTAAAACATGGTCTTTCGTGCCGCAACGAATAGGGACTGATGTCCAGTTAAGGGCAATTGACCACGGCCGGTGGGATAGCGTTATTGATGCATTACTGATTGACGGTTATATGCGTAGGAGCGGCGTTCTTGTTGCCCTCATGTTATTGGCTTCAGCGGTGGCATGGTGGCCGTCCCTTGCCGGTCCCTACGTCCCGTATATCGCGGCCGGGATGGCCTTTCTAATGATGCTTGCCGGACTTTTTGCAGGTTTGATTCTACGAAGGCGATCCATTTCGAATACAACGTGGCGCCGTACGACGTGGGCTTCGGGCTGGTGAGCTTAGCCTTCGCGCCCACTCTGATCCAGCACCAGCTAGATTGCAATGAGCAGCTAGCGGAGGAAAGGCTCACCGCGCTGAAAGATGCTATGGAAGGGGCCTCACCACTTCGGCCCACCATTTAGGGATATGAACTGGAAGGGTTTCGTAAAGCAAGATGGCTACTTTTTCATCATTGACGGTTACGGTGCCACAAGTGGCAGAAGTCGATAGTTCCCGCGAAGCGCCTGGAAAATCGCATTACCGGAATGTG
>CAYTVP010000114.1:0-11874 GCA_964441675.1 uncultured Solibacteraceae bacterium
CACCACCACCAGGTAGACGATTAGGAGGATCAGTAGTCCGCGCAGGGCCTTGTGCGACACGAATTGCCTATGGTAACAGCGACGATCTACAATGAGGCATTCGTGCGAATCAGGCGAGGCAAGGTTTTATCGATATGGCTCGCGTTGCTCATCACCTGGGCGGCTATCGTCGTCTTCAGTCCGATTCACAAGCACGATCTGCGATCGCCTGCCAAGTGCTCCCTCAATCACCTTGACGCGCAGCAGGCCGAAGGCGCTGTCGCGGTTATCGTCATTCAAGCTCCCGACTACAACGGCCTGCATGACATTGCCGATGGCACGGAAGCCCGGTCGCAGGCGAAAATCGTCGCCCTTCCCGCGCGCGCGCCGCCCGCTTTCTCCTAGATCGACAACCGGCTGTTTCGTTCCATAAGTAGCCTCAAGAATCAAGGAGAAGTGCATGCTGCGGGCAGCGATTTTGTTTGCGTGCCTGGGCGCGGCCTCGTTCGCGCAAAACACGGCCACTGTAATCGGCCGCGTTATCGACCAGTCAGGCAGTATTATTCCCGGCGCGAAGGTGACGCTCAAGAATGACGTCACTCGATTTATTCGAACGGTTGAATCGCAGGCCGACGGGAGTTTTTCGATCACGAATATTCCGTTCCACAGCTACCAGCTAACGGCCGAGAATAGCGGCTTCTCGCCGTCCACTCAAACTGTCTCGTTGCGGACGAACGTGCCCTTCCAGGTTGATCTCACCCTTGCGCTCGAAGGAGTCCAGCAGTCCCTTGATGTGAACATCTTCGAACGGTCGTTATTGGTGGACACCGAAGAAACCGGTACGCATGTGCAGATGAACCAGACCGACATCGAAAAGATGGCGCTTAGCTCCAGTAATCGAGGCCTCGAAGCCGTTCTGGTCAGCTTCCCCGGATTCTCGCAAAACGCGAATGGCGCGATCCATCCCCGCGGCGCGCACAACCAAATGACATTTGTCGTGGACGGCATGCCGATCAGCGACCAGATGACCGGTGCGTTTGCAAATGCCGTCGATCCGAACATCGTGCAGACCGTGGAGATGTTCACAGGCAATATTCCCGCCGAATACGGCAACAAAGTATCCGCGGTGGCCAGCATCACGACGAAGACGGGCACGGGTTCCGGGCGTCTGGCAACGGGCAGCATTCAGGCAACTGCCGCGGGGTTTGGTACCTATGGCACCGTGGCGCAGGTGGCGGGCGAAAAAGGCAGGATCGGCTACTCGGCCTCCTACAACGCCATGAAATCGCAACGTTATCTTGACCAGGTTTCGCTGGACAATTTACACAACGGCGGCCATTCGCAGCGAGGCTTCGCGCGGCTGGATTGGAACGCCAGCGACCGCGATGTTCTCCGGTTCAACGTTATGAGCGGCAGTTCGCCGTTTCAGCTGGCGAACCTGCGATCGCAACACGCCAACGGCATGGATCAGCGTCAATTGCTGCGCGATTTTTCGGCAGCCCTCGCGTGGGTGCGCACCATCAATGCGCGAACTACGTGGGACTCGAACGTCAGCATTCGGGCAGTGAGTTCGCAGTTGTTCGACTCGCCTTTCGATATCCCGGTAACTTCATCGCAATCGCGGCGGCATTCCACGTTTACCATTGCCAACCGGTTTAACACCGTGCGCGGTGCTCATAATATTCGCGCCGGCTTCGATTACCAGCGATATCCGGTGAAGGAAATGTTCAGCTTCGCGATCACCGATCCTGGTTTCAACGATCCCGCCTCGGCCGCCTACAATCCCAATCTGCTGCCTCACGATCTGACGCGTGGGGGCTCGCGGTTTTACTTTTTCGATCAGGACGCGGGGAATATGCTGAGTGGCTACGCGCAGGACAGCATGCGATTCGGACGGTTCCAAATTTCGCTCGGCCTTCGCTACGACGTCTACCGCTTTTTGGCCAATGGCAATCAACTGCAGCCCCGTGTCGGGTTCTCCTATCACCTGAAGGAAACAGGCACCGTGTTCCGCGCTTCCTACAATCGGCTGTACCAAACACCGCCGGTAGAGAATCTGTTGCTGTCAAATTCGGCCGAGGGCGCGGCGCTAGCCCCTCCGGGCGTTCGCGAAACATTCGGAGGCATTCCCATTCCGATCATCCCGGAGCGGCAAAACTTCTACGAAGTAGGATTTCAGCAGGCCTTGATCGGACGTTTCAGTATCAATGGCGCCTACTATCACAAGAACGCCGACGACCAGCAGGACAACAATAACTTCTTCAATACCGGGATCATTTTCCCGATCACGCTAGCCAAGATCCGGGTTAACGGGGCGGAGGGACGAATTGTGGCGCCCGAATACCGCGGCTTTTCGGGTTCGGTGAGCTTTACGCATGCGCGCGCCATCACCACGCCGCCATTCACGGGCGGCCTCTTCATCGGAAACGATGCGATTGACGCGCTGAGTGCCGGTCCATTCGTCATCGATCACGATCAGAAGCTGGGCATTCACGGAATTCTGAACTATGCTTCGCGGCGCGGCTTCTACACGAATCTCAGCATCCGGTATGACAGCGGGCTGGTGGCGAATCCCTCGGATCCTGTCGTAGTGGCGGCCGACCCCGACTACTTTGACCTACTTCCGTATGTTGACCTTGAGAGTTCGCCTGCGCGCGCCAGACCTCGAACGGTTACCGACGTGGTCGTCGGATACACGCATGCGCGAGACGGGCGGCCTCGCTACGATATTGCTCTGCAATGCCAGAATCTGTTCAATGTAACGGCGCTCTTTAACTTCCAGTCGATATTCGTCGGCACGCGGGTGGTACAGCCGCGGACATTTGGCGTTAAGCTGCGCTGGTATTTTTGACAGCGGCGCCCAGCAGATCCTGAAGGAGAGGCGAGCGGGGATAGGGATGTCCCATATATTGACGGAAACCCTCGCCAAATTCGCAGCCCGCCTCCCAGCCGCGTGCGCGCGTCCATTCTTCCATCGAATGCAGGTAGTCGTCCATGCCATGCTGGCGCATCAGCCATTCGCGCTGGCTGGCATGCGCCGCCAGCATCGCTTTCTTCGTTTCGAATACATCGCCGATATCGACAATGAAGTTCGGCGCGACCCGGCGATGCTCGCGGTCGAAGCCCTCCACGGGATCCATGAAGTACAAGTGCGGGATGGCGGGGAGCGGAGCCGTCTTTGTGCGATAGTTCGGCGCGGAGGAGCCGAACATCGAATCGCGCACAAGAATGCTGGTTGCTTCGTGATCGGGCATGTAGTCTGACGGCGAGGAAGTTAGAACAACATCCGGCCGCACCTGCCGCAGGATTTCCGTAACGCGCTGCCGGGAATCGTGATCGACAAAAATCTCAAGATCGCGGAACTCACCGCAGATGTATTCGGCGCCAATTAGCGCCGCGGCTGTCATTGCTTCTATGCGGCGAATGGCCGCGATCTCTTCCGGGACGTGCGTGTCCGATCCTTTATCACCCGGCGTCATTGTGACGATGGTGATTTCGTGCCCGGCTGCCGCCAGCAGTGCCAGCGTTCCGCCCGCCAGGATTTCTGCATCGTCGGGATGTGCGTGAATACTGACGATCCGGCTCAAGCGACCGGGCCCCGCAGCGGCCCCCATTGCGCGGCCAATGGTTTCCCGCGCTCGGAAAGACGGCTGATCTCCACAGGGGTTAGGGGCGCAAATTCGCGGGCGGCCTTCAATCCGGCGCGCAGTTCTTCGATCGTGCGCATCCCCACAATCGCCACCGAAACGCCCGGCACGGTCCACGCATATCGCAAGGTGGAGGTGTAATCCTCAGGCGCCATTAGCCTGGCACCGCCACGCACCGGTCCGCCCAGCACCTTCATACCGATTACGCCGATGCCTCGCTTTCGGCACTCGGGCAGGACCTTTTCCTCAAAGTTGTAGATGTGCCGCTCGACGAAGTTAATGGAGCACATGAACAACTCCACTTCGCCTGTTTCGAGAACAGGAATTGCCCGCGCGGGGCGCATATGGCAGGTTGCGCCGATGTGTTTGACGACGCCCTTCTTCTTCCACTCGATCAAGGATGCCAATGTGCCGGTTTTCCGATCGAGCATCTGGTCCATTGAGGGATACCGGTCCGTACGCCCGACGTTGTGGATATGCACCGCATCGAAATGATCCGTCTGGAGCTTCCGAAGTGAGTCCCGGATCTGGTAGTCGACGTCACCCTTGGCCATCGTCTCAACCTTGGTCACCAGAAAAACCTTGTCGCGCTTGCCCTTGAGCGCGTGCCCCAGCCGCTCTTCGGACCGGTTGTAGGTCGGCGCGGTATCGACATAGTTCAAGCCGTTGTCGATCGCCTCCGCCATGAACCTGTCAACCAGCGACTGTTCCACGGGTTCATCGCCCAAGTGCTGCGCCCCTAAACCGAGAATGCTGGCCTTGTAGTTGATGTTGCCGAGCCGCCTGGTGGGCATATCGCTCGTAGCAGCGCGCGCGGCAGAGGAGGCCAAGCTTGCAAGTGCAAAATCACGTCGCGAAATCATTGGACGATTTCTCCTTGGCGCAATTTTATCAGTGTGATTAGCCGGCAGAACGGGCGGCGGCAATCCAGGGATGATAGCGAGAGCCCATTCTGATAGTGATTGCCGGCCTGGCGTCACGGGTCGAGAATAACGATCGATACCTGGCCGGAACGATCATGGGTGGCAGCCGCGGATACAGGCGTATCGTTCCGGGTTCTTTGCCGGTTGCCTCAGCGGTTGCCCGAACAATCCAGTAGCGTTTCCTATCCGGGTAGCGGGCTTCCAGCTCGCCCGGAGATCGGGCGCCATCGATCAGGACTAGCGGCGAAGGCTGCAGGATTTTGTCTGAAAGCGTTTCGCGGCAGCGCTCCGAGGCCGGACCATCGAGTTCGAGCACCGCCCAGGCCTCCTGTTTCGGGTGAAACACTGCTGAATCCCAGGTGCGCGAGTTGCACGAAGTCGTAAGGTGAATTCGGATTGCGGAGCGGTTCCGATTCGCGCCGGAAACATGGTACCCGTCGGTCAGCTCGATCTCCCGGAACGCACCCCGGCGGTTTGCCATGACGTTGCCGAGGACCACTATGTTGGCGACGGCCACGACAGCGAACAGCGCGAGGAGTGTGGATCGCCGCTTCATGCCCGCCTCACCAGCTGCTGCATGTTATCCCGCAGCCGCCGGAAGGCGAAAATCAACGCCAGGCTGAGCACTCCCAGAAGGGCAAAGAACACGAATGCGGGCACAGCTTCCCATAGCCAGTCGTACATTTTCATCAACAGAAACAGAGCGAACGATATGCTTGCGACGAGCATTGTCTCCAGCCATCGCCTGCGCACTCCCACGGTGATGATGACGGCGCTGACGCCAAAAGTGAGCAGAGTGTACCAGCCCTCGACGGCGCGCTCGGAAAACGGCAGGAAGCTGCTCCCGCCCACCTTCGAAAGCGCAAGCAGCGAAAACAGGACCGCCAACACTCCGACGCCGCGATACACCGGCGCGAAGAACGGATCCTGGCGGAAAGAAAGTGCCGCTACCACGCATCCGGCGGCGAGATGCAGCTCCGGGCGGTGCTCAAATGGCCTCCCGGCCATCCGCAGTGCCAGCAGCGAGAAGGCGATGATTCCCGCCGCGAGCCCAAGAGCCAGGTGGACGCGAAATCGATAGCGCATCGCCACGAGAAGAGCGAACGCGGTCCAGGCGATGGCCGGAAATACTCGCCAATTCAGGGCGAATAGATCGTTTAGCAGTGCCAAGTTAACCGCAAAGGCCGCCAGCGCAACGAGAGAAAAAAGTGAGGTGATGTAGAGAGTCCGCTCGCGCGTCGAAGAATACTCGGCCAATACAAGCGCGGTAAGAGGGGCCGCAATCAAAAGCACGCACTGCTGCCACAGGGCGAGAAGCCCCCAGTACCGCTCGACAAAGAGAGCGACGGCGAGACAGAGCGCCAGCCCTCCCAGAGCCGAGGCGATCCGCATGCCGAGCGACAGCTGAAGCTCAGCCGCTGTCCGGTCCACGTCAAACACGGCTGCAAGCTGTCCGAGTTGAGTATCGTGATAACCACGAACGGCTGCCGCCTGATCGCTCGAGAGAGCCAGCACGCCGCTTCGGTCCAGCTCGGTAAGCTCGCGGCGAAACGATTCGATCTGTTCAACGCGGCGCTGTGCCTCGGCCCGATCCACTCGATCCAGAGTATCCGGATTTGCCATCGCGATACCATCCTCGCGATGCCTCGCGATACCATGAGATGTTTCGATGAAACTGTCCAGCTATACCATCACGCAGGGACGGGATCGCGCCCCGGCCCGATCCTATCTAAAAGGCATTGGCTTCACGGATGAAGATCTGAAGAAGCCGATTATCGGCATCGCCAACACCTGGATCGAGACGATGCCTTGCAACTACAATCTTCGCTATCTTGCCGACTTTGTAAAGAAGGGCGTTCGGGAAGCGGGCGGCACGCCCATGGAGTTCAATACGATCGCTATCTCCGACGGAATCACCATGGGAACCGAAGGGATGAAGGCGTCACTCGTATCCCGCGATTTCATCGCGGATTCTATTGAGCTTTGCACGCGCGGCTACATGTTCGACGGTCTGGTTTGCCTGGTGGCTTGTGACAAGACAATTCCGGGTGCGGCGATGGGTGCCCTGCGGTTGAACGTTCCCAGCGTGATTTTTTACGGCGGCACGATCATGCCGGGCAACCTGAACGGCAAGCCGCTCTCGATTCAGGACGTTTTTGAGGCTGTCGGAGCTAACGCGGCCGGGCGGATCACCGATCAGGAACTGCTCGATATTGAAAACCATGCCTGCCCCGGCGCGGGTGCCTGCGGCGGCCAGTTCACCGCGAATACCATGGCGACAGTGATGGAGGCGATCGGCCTTGGCCCGATGGGCACGGCGGCGATTCCCCAGGTGGATAAGCGAAAGGAGGAAGTCGCCGCGTATTGCGGAAGAGTTGCTGTGGATGCCGTGAAGAACGATCGCAAGCCGCGAAGCATCGCAACGCGGAAGGCTTTCGAAAACGCCATCGCGTCGGTCGCCGCGTCGGGGGGGTCCACCAATGCGGTGCTCCACCTTCTCGCAATGGCCCGCGAGGCTGGCGTCGAATTAGATATCGACGACTTTCAGGAGATCAGCGAGCGCACGCCGTTGCTGGCCAGCTTAAAGCCGGCCGGTGAGTATCTCGCGTCCGACGTCGACGCCGCCGGCGGCATACCGGTGATCAATCGCCGCCTGCTCGATGGTGGATACGCGGATGGTTCCGCAATGACCATTACCGGCAAGACGTTTGCCGAAGAGCTGAGTGACGTGAAGGAGACCGCCGGGCAGAAGGTGATCCGGTCTCTCGACAATCCGATCAAGAAATCCGGTGGATTAGTGATCTTGAAAGGAAGCCTCGCCCCCGAGGGAGCGGTCATCAAAGTTACCGGTATCGACAAGAAACAGCACCGTGGTCCTGCGCGGGTCTTCGAAAAGGAAGAAGACGCGATGGCCGCTGTCACTGGAGGCCAGATCCGGGCGGGCGACGTGATCGTGATTCGCTATGAAGGACCGAAGGGCGGTCCCGGCATGCGGGAGATGCTAGGCGTGACCAGCGCCATTGTTGGAGCGGGATTGGGCGAAACTGTGGCGCTTCTTACCGACGGCCGGTTCAGCGGTGCCACCCGCGGATTCTGTATCGGTCACGTGGCACCGGAAGCCGTCGACGGTGGTCCGATCGCGTTCGTCAAAGAAGGGGACTCCATTTTGCTTGACATCAAGAATCGGGTCATGAATCTTGAGGTGGACGAATCGGAGCTCGCCCGAAGACGAGAGAATTGGAAGGCTCCGGAACCGAAATACAAAACCGGAGTCTTCTTCAAGTACTTCAATTCGGTGCGATCTGCATCCGAAGGTGCGACGACGTCCGGTGTATAACCCCGCCTGAAAATAACTATGGCGGGCCAAAGGTCCGCCATATCATCTAGTCTCTGGTGTAATTCAGCGCAACTTACACGTGCTGATCAAGCATTTTTGTGAGATCGGTCTTACCCAAGGCACCAACGCGCTGGTCAACTACACGCCCGCCCTTGAAAAGCATAAGGGCCGGAATTCCGCGGATCTGGTAGCGGGCTGCCGTCTGGTTATTTTCGTCCACGTTCAGTTTCCCGACTTTTACTTTGCCGTTATAGTCGTCGGCAATCTGATCGATTGTGGGTGACATCATGCGGCAAGGGCCGCACCACTCCGCCCAAAAGTCCACCAGGACCGGCTGCTCCGATTTGAGAACGTCGTTCTCGAATGCTGAATCCGTGAAAGTTAATGTGTTCTGACCTGCCATTTTTGACTCCCTATTTTTCGATGCGACTTGCAGTAGAAAGTTTCAGATCCGGGCGTAAAGGTCGGCGTATTCGGCAGCGGACTGATCCCACGAGAACCGCCGGCTCATTGCAGTTTCTACCATGTTGAGCCAACGGGATTTATCGGTATAAACACCGAGACCATAACGGATCGCCCCAAGCATCTCCTGGCCGGAGTATCCCCAAAACTTAAAGCCCGTTTCTCCATCAATCGTATCATCGAGGCCGCCTGTGGCTCGGACCACGGGCAGCGTGCCATAGCGAAGACTGTACATCTGATTTAAGCCGCACGGCTCGTACCGGCTGGGCATCAGAAACAAGTCGGCGCCTGCTTCAATCTGATGGGCGAGGTTGTTATCGTAGCCCAGGTACGACCGGACTTTCTCGCGGTGATATTGCTCCATGTGCCAGAACATCGTCTCAAAGCGATACTCACCGGAGCCAAGCAGAATAAATGTCATGTCGAGCGAGCAGAACTCGTGAAATACCTGACTCACCAGGTCCCAGCCCTTTTGCTCCGCCAGGCGTGAAACGACGCCGATCAGGGGACGATCGATGGCCGATTCCACAGGAAAGCCGAATCGATCGAGCAGATCCGCTTTGCATTTCCGCTTTCCGGAAAGATCGGCGACGGAATAGTTAGCGGCAATTCGCGGGTCGGTTTCCGGATTCCATTCCGAATAGTCGACGCCATTCAGGATTCCCGTCAATTGGTGGGAGCGAGCCCGTAAGATGCCTTCGTACCCCGCGCCCTGCTCCGTCCCTTGAATCTCGCGCGCATATCCGGGGCTGACGGCGGACAGATGGTCCGCGTATACCAATCCCGCCTTAAGCACGCTTACCGAACCGAAAAACTCCAGCAGATCGCCGCGGTAGTAGCGCGGATCGAGACCGATCTCTCCCAGTCGCGCCGGGCTGAACCGGAAATCGTAGAGATTGTGAATCGTAAACAGCGTCCGCGTACCCAGGAAGGTCGGGTCGTCCGGGAAGAACGTTTTGAGGTAAAGCGGAGTCAACGCGGTATGCCAGTCGTGGCAATGAATCACGTGCGGCCGGAACAGATGCCGGGCGATGCCGATCGCGCCGAGACTCAGCACCGCAAACCGGATATGGTCGTCGTCATGGCCGTAGACGGTGTCCCGGTCGTACAAGCCGGGATTGTCGAGCAGGTAGTAGGTCACGCCGCCGCGTTCCGTCGCCCATACGTCGCACGAATAATAGCTGCCGTGCATCCAAACCCGCAGGTCTGTGTACACTTTTCTTGCATCGTCGAGCGCCACCTGCCGGTATCTGGGGATTACGACCGCACACGAGATTCCCATGCGCTCCAGAGTTTGCGGCAGGACGCCCAGAACATCGCCCAGGCCACCGGTTTTTACGAAAGGCCCCGCCTCGGAAGCCACCATGAGGACGCGCACTGTATCTACGCTTCCTCGACCTTGCCGGTCTCCACATCCCACGACATCCGCCGGCCTTTTCGAAAGGCGATATTGGCCAGATGCGCCGCTCCGCAGGCAGCAAAACCTTCAAACGCGGTCTCCGCTAGCGGTTTGCCTTCGCGGACGGCCTGGATGAATGTTTCCTGGTGATTTCGACCAGCGCGGAACCGGAATTCCTGAGGCTTCGGGGGCTCGGGCCGGGGTCGATCGGACGCCAGATACTTTTCGCGCATTGCGGTGGGCCAGCCCAGGCTGCCGTATCGCTGTACTGGGCCGGCCTTTACTTCCGGGTACAACATCAGAACCTGTTCGCGGGCTAGAGGATTGCTCTCGAACGTCAATGATCCCTTCGTACCCATGATGGTGGTCGGCTGGCCGGGCCGTCCATTGTTCAGATTGACGTACATATCTACGAGAAATCCTTCATCGTATTCGAAGAGCGAATTCATTACGTCGGGAACGGTGCGGCCATCCTTCCAACGGTAGAGCCCGCCGAGGCTGACCACCGACGTGGGCGCCTTCACGTTCATCACCCCATGGACCATGGTCAACAGGTGCACGAACAGATCGGTCGCCACTCCGCCCGAGTATTCCCACCAACAGCGCCACCGGAAGAAGACCTTCGGGTCATACGCGCGTTTCGGCGCCGGCCCAATAAAGCGCGGCCAATCAATGGTTTTCGATGAAGCATCCGGCGGAATGGGATAAACCCAGGCCCCCTCCGGCGAGTTCCGGTTATTCGACATACGAATCATCGACACCTTGCCGAGTGCTCCACTGGCTACGATCTCCCGCGCCTTCATGGCGGCTGCCGACGACCCTGCTCCGCTGCCCACCTGAAGAATCTTTTTGGATTTTTCGACCGTGCGGCGTAGCTCCATTCCCTGATCGATCGACCACGTCATCGGCTTCTCGAGATAAACGTGCTTGCCGGCGGCGAGCGCTTCCGACGCCATTGTCAGGTGCCAGTGATCGGGAACCGCGATTACCACGGCGTCGACGTCCGCGCGGTTCAAAATTTCTTCGTATTTACGCGTCACCGGCAAACCTGGCCGGGTAGCTTCTTTCACCGCGGTAAGGTGGCCATCGTAGATATCGCAAGCTGCGGCGATCTCGACACCGGGGATAATTTTGAAGTTTTCGAGAAGCTGCGTGCCGCGGATCCCCACGCCGATCAGGCCGAGGCCGATCCTGTCATTGGCGGCAACACCGCGGACAGCGCCGGCGGCAGTAACAATCGCAGCGCGGCGTGTCATAGGAAGGGCAGCGCTCATTTCCCGTTAAGTTAACACGCGAGGTTTTTTATCAACTTGGGGAGCGCCTTCGATACCATGAAAGCCAGCATGTTGGAATCCCTGGCGGAGGCGTCCGCTTCCCGCAGCCGGGACGCGGCCGGCGTATTGAATCGCATCGTTCGCGCATTAATTCAGGCGCCGTCCGTTTCCGGGTGGAAAGAAATCGTTCTGGATGGGCTGGCGCAGTTTTCCGCTCGATCGATTCTCATCCGCGTGGCGAAGGGGGAGCTCGTTGCCGAAGGCGGCCGTGGAGTGGCCGGCGCAACCTTTTCGATCAACCAGGCCGGCGCGCCTGCCATTGTACAAGCGCTCGATTCGGCAGAAACGCTTTGGGCCGCTTCGGATGCGAGAGAAATTTCCCCCCGATTGGCGAGCGCCTTTGAGGGAGCCGCCAGAGTTCTGATTACGCCGGTGCGCGATTCGAGCGGCAATGTTGCAGTAGTGGCCGCCGAAGGTGTTTCGAGCGTAGCGGCGTTGGAGCTGATCGCTGCTGTGGCAGGCGCCACCTACCGGCGCGGAACAACCGCCGAAGGATTGGTCGATATCCGCCAGGTAGCGGAACAACGGCCCAGCCACCTGCGCGCCAAACGGTTCGCGCGCGTTAAAGTGGCCGAAATGATCTTAAATCATGCCCCGGCAGTTGAAACCGGACGCCGGTCGAGAAACGTCTATCAATCTCTGCGTCCGTATATTGACGCCGCCCAGGAGGAGTACCGCCATTTTCTGGAGAAAGATCCCTCACTGCCCGACTATCTACATGCCGAGCTTGTTCACGCGATTGCAAATGATGATGAGTTGCTCTTGGGAGCGGAGTATTCGGGTCCTCTGGCTT
>CAYTVP010000115.1:0-1246 GCA_964441675.1 uncultured Solibacteraceae bacterium
GATCGGCATGGACGATTCCGGGCGCTTACCAAAGCTCTCGCCTCCCTCTCAGGAAGTCCGTTCACCAGGCGCAGACCAAGCCGTGCGGCGCGATAGCGGCCCTTCGAAGGCTCCAGCGTCACGTCCCAATCGCTCGAGTTCACGTCGATGGGCCGGATCTCGACGCCATGATTCTTTGCGTCCCGCACCAATTGCGCCGGAGCATAGAATCCCATCGGCTGGCTATTCAGCAGCGCCGCCAGAAAGACATCGGGATAGTGGTGTTTGATCCAGGCGGATACATAGACGAGATTGGCGAATGAAATTGCGTGCGACTCCGGAAACCCATAGGTTCCGAAGCCTTCGATCTGTTTGAAACAGCGCTCGGCAAATTCCAGCGGGAGATTGTTTTTCAGCATTCCGCTAATGAATCGTTCGCGAAAGGAAGAAATTGTTCCAACGTGTCGAAACGTTGCAAGCGAACGGCGCAGTTCATCGGCCTCGTCCGGAGTGAAACCCGCGCCAATGATCGCGATCTGCATCGCCTGTTCCTGGAACAGGGGGACTCCTAATGTTTTTTTGAGGACATTCTTTAACGCCTCGTTCGGATATTCCACTTTTTCCTTCTCTTCGCGCCGGCGCAGGTACGGGTGCACCATATCTCCCTGAATGGGACCGGGACGAACGATCGCTACTTCGATAACCAGATCGTAGAACTCTTTCGGCTTCAAACGCGGTAGCATCGATTGCTGTGCGCGGCTTTCCACCTGGAATACACCGATCGAATCTGCTGCCTGCAGCATCCGATATACGCCGGGATCATCCGACGGAATGTTCGCCAGAGTCATTTCCAGGCCGTATTGCTGCTTCAAGAGATCAAATGCTTTCCGGATAGCGGTCAGCATTCCGAGCGCGAGGATGTCTACCTTCATCAGGCCCAACTCGTCGAGATCGTCCTTTTCCCACTGGACGATCGTGCGATCCTTCATCGCTGCGTTTTCGATGGGCACCAGTTCATCCAGCCGGCCGCGTGAAAGCACGAATCCGCCGACATGTTGTGACAAGTGGCGAGGAAACCCGATCAATTCCCGCGCCAGAATCATTGCGAGCCGGACCTTCCGGTCCGCAGGATCAAGCCCCGCTTCCTTGACCTGCGTCTCATCGACGCCCTTTTCGCTCCATCCCCATACAGATCCGGTGAGCGCCATCGTGGCATCCGGAGACAATCCCAGTACTTTCCCGACTTCGTACACGGCGGGCCGTGCAC
>CAYTVP010000115.1:1256-11860 GCA_964441675.1 uncultured Solibacteraceae bacterium
TGCTGCGATCCCGGCGCGATCGCGGCCGTAGCGTTGATAAACGTGCTGGATCACTTCCTCGCGCCGCTCGTGTTCAAAATCGACATCAATATCCGGCGGCTCATTTCGGGCATGCGAAATAAACCGCTCAAACAGGAGACCATGCTTCACCGGATCGGCCTGTGTAATTTCAAGGCAGTAACAGACGATCGAATTGGCTGACGAGCCGCGCCCCTGATACAGGATCTTCTCGCGTTGGGCAAACTTGACGATCTCGTGCACGGTCAGGAAATACGGGGCGTACTCCCGATCGGCGATTAGCTTCAGCTCATGGCGAATCTGGCGCTCGACGGCTTCCGGGATTCCGTTCTCATAGCGCCGGCGTGCTCCTTCCCAAGTGCGGTCCGTCAGATCCTGAATTGCGGTTTTGCCCGGCGTGACGATTTCTTCGGGATATTCGTAGCGCAGCTCGTCGAGCGAAAACCGGCAGCGATCCGCAATGCGGGTGGTTCGGCGTAAGGCTTCCGGCCAGCGCGAGAATAAACGCGCCATTTCACCGGGCGGCTTCAGATATCGCTCCGCATTCGCTTCGAGCCGGAATCCTGCTTCCTCGAGCGTGCATTTCTCGCGGATACACGTCATAACATCCTGCAGCACTTTCCGCTCCGGCGCGTGAAACAGAACATCGTTCACCGCGGCCATCGGTACGTCTAAGTTTTCCGCGAGTTCGGCCACTTGCTTCAGGTAACGCAGATCGTCGCCGCGGTATTGAAACGCTCCTCCGAGGTGCAGGCTTCGAGCGGGCAAATGCTCGCGATATTCCCGCAGATGATGGACAAATCCGTCGTCGAGTACCGAAGGGGCGGGCACCAGAAACTGCTGTCCTTCCGCATGTTCATAGACATCGGCCCGATACAGATGACACTCGCCCTTGGGAGCCCGCCGGCGCCCGATAGTCAACAGCTTCGTTAGCCGCCCGTAAGCCTCGCGATTCTCCGGATAACACAACAGGCTGGGGGCATCCTGCAAATCCAGCCGGCATCCCACGATTAGCCTGGTATCGGGATGTTTTTTCTTCAGGACGGAATGAGCCAGGACAATTCCGGAGAGAGTATTGCGATCAGTTAGCGCGATTGCGGGATAGCCCATTTCCGCCGCTGTGCCGGCCAATTCGGGAGGATGGGAAGCTCCACGCAGAAAACTGAAATTCGACGAAATCTGCAGTTCGGTATATCCGCTCATAGAGCCTCACGCGAAATACCCGTGCAGAAACCAGCGCGGCGGCTCGTGGAATCGATATCTTCCTTCGCGGAACACCCAGAAGCGCTCGCCCGCTTCGTCCTCGAGCCGGTAGTAGTCGCGAGTCTTCCAGGGCAGCCGAACCTCTCGCCACCATTCCGGTGTTAATCTCTCAGGTCCTTCGCGCCGTATGACGATGTGGGGTTTGCCGTATAGCCAGAAGCGCAGCGGCGGTTCATCCGGCACCCCGGCCATCGCCTGGAGAGCCACCGGCGGATCCACGAGGTATACCGGCCGTACACACCAGGCTGGCCAGTCGGTGTTCTTCGTCCGTTTGGACAGAATCGGAAGGTTCTCAACCGAGTATTCCGGCAGGTAGCTCTCCCGGATTGCATACTGCCTGATTTTCTCGAAGCCTAATCGGGCACCGATTCTATCGATCAGCGCATCCAACTCGGTTTCGCTGTCCAGGTTTTGCTCCTTACCGAGCCCCGGCAAGTTCATCTGCCGGGGAGACGTGTCCTCAAGGATTCGGGCGTGAAGAATCATTGCCTCAATTCCGAAGTCGAGTTCCAGATTGTCCAGCTTCTCGTCGAATAACCGTCGCCAACGTTTCACGGAGTTTAGCGGGCGTGTTGCATTCACCGGGCATTCTAAAACCACGCCATCCACCCGATGGCAAGCGAGGACCAGTTCCCGCACGCCTTGGTGATTCTTCTCCAATCGGCCACAGACTTCCTTCAATAGATCGTTCAAGACATACTCAACCGATTCGAAGGTTCCCAATGGTTCCGGAAAAACTCTTTGCGCAGTAAGCGGTACGGGCGATTGATGCCGGTCGAGGACTTCTTCCGCCGCTCCCATTGCCTGATCCAGCCGCAGCAGAATCCCCTCGCCGAACCGGCTGGCAAGCGCCAGGCGCGGAATCTGCCGGAGCATGCCGATGGTGGAGATTCCCACCCGATGCAGGCAATCGACCGTATCAGGGTCCAGCCGCAACCCGGCAACCGGCAAGGGATCGAGCGCCTCAGCCGTCTCCTCTGCGTGAATGCTCTTCCGGATGCTGTATCGTGCCATGGCCCAAGCTGCTCCCAAAGTTCCGGCAATCGCGGATCTGACACGCAGGCCGCTGCGACGGATGCGCGATTCCAGGTCGGATCGCAGATCTTCTTCGCCTCCGAACAAGTGGCCGCACCCGGTAATATCCAGCGCCAGATTGTCAGTGTCATCAAAAGCAACTGCCGGAGTATACCGGTTTAACCAATCGAGCAGCCGCTCTTTCGCCTCGCGGTCTGCCGCCCGGTCGATGGGTATGGCTTCGAGAGCCGGAGCCAGCGCCCGCGCGTCCGCCAACCGCATCCCGCAGGCAATACCTGCCTTTGCGGCCGGTTCGTTCCGTTCGGCGATCAACAAGTGTCCCCGATCTTCCCGGGTGATCGCAAAAAGCTGTCCGGAGGGCAACGGAGCTTTCCGCAAACATTGATCTAGGGAGAAGGCAGGAAAGTATAAGGCAAGCCATCGCCGCGCCATATCATCCCGCCAGACTCTTTTTCGAGATCGTGCCCTGGTGCCCGTTATTCACCAGCGACTGCGCCGTTTCGGGCAACGAGACGGCCCAAAGCCGGGAATTGGTCCATGCTGCGCGCCAGCGTCCCGGACGCCCGTGGCGGCAGTAAACAAGCTCAAGATTCCATGCCGGTTCTGCAAATCCGCTGGAGGAATTTCCAGGTGCGGGAGTTACCCGCCAGCGTGTCATTACGGTGGCTGCAGGCCGGGATTTCAGATTGCTTAGAAGAAATCCTGTAGCTCCGCTGGATTCTGCCGCTAATTGCAGCTTGCGTGCCATCGTTAAGTCGGGAGGAGGAATTGAAGCGATAACCGCACCGACACCCGTGCATCGTAGAGATTCCGTTACAACCCATTCCACGTCGGCCGGGCGTCGTAATGGAAAGAGAAGGACTCGCTCCATCGTCAACCCATATGGCAGCAGTCCGACGGGGAAGATACAGCGTTCCGGAGCGGCGATTAGAACTGAGTTTTCCGTGCGTGCCGCCAGCATCGCACTAAAAGCGATGGCACACGCCCGGCTTCCTCGGATTTCATGAATGCTTCCAGTGGGAAGCCCTCCCTGGGGCAGAGCGGCATCGATTTCAGAAGCAATTGAAACGACAGGAGAATTTAATCGTAACGGACGCTCAAGCGCCGCGATCCGATCCCGGATTTGGGCCAGCTTCCGGGCAGCAGAGGACGAAGGCGACACTCATGCAGGATAGCACTATATTCGCCTTTTATTCGCCATTTTTATTATTCAGAAGAAGCGATAGAAATCACTCGCCGGGCACCGTCCATCCCGCGGCGAGGCGACTGCCGGGTCGAAAGTCTCACCCCGGCTTCTCTCACCTGTCTGGCCAGATTTTCTAAACCTGTGGAACGCGCGCAGCTTTGCTCACAATCACTTTGAATTTGGGTTAGTGCCTTTTCCAGTGCGGAAAGGTCGGGGGCCAGTTCATCCGGGAGGCGAGACCATTGAAAAATACTCAGGGTAGTCCCGTTAGGGGCAAGGCCAGCTTTGTTCATGTATAGGGCTAGTTCTTCAGCCCAATCGTTGGCCTGCCTCTCCACCTCCATCGCCCGTTCCTGCTTCCACACCTCTTGCTCCGGAATGTTCCACCGGACATGACGTGCCATCAGGGCTAAATCTATGGCTTCTGCGAGCAGTGAGAACAACGATTTCGGAGCATCCATTAATTATGTGGTGGCACGCGGACCACCATTCTTATCGACGGTTTATTTCTCATCAACAGATTTATTTTTTTTTGGAACGATTGTGATCCTTCCGCCTGCTTCGAGCACCACATATTCGATCTGGTCCAAGGTGGCTAAGCCTTGCTGCTCGCGGGCCAATTGCTAAAACATCTTCGATTGTTACTCGCGACCGTTTCAAACGATCCATCAGGATCCTCCCCTTATCTACGAGAATAACGGGTACCCCATCCAAGGAATTATCTGCTCAGGGAAGCACCGTCGTCGAGCGTTGGATTTCGCCCTCTTCTGTCCGCAACGTCCACTTGTGAAAACCGGAACCGGGAAGGCAAATAGTACAGGATCCACACGCCGGCACGACGGTAGATGTTGCTGATATCAGCCCAATAGAGAAAACGGTCGTCCGGCGTCGCGTCCAGAATCTTTCCAGAGGATGATGTAAGAACTACCCGCCCAGGCTTACCCAGCCGCGTAATTCGCTCATAGTTGACATGCAGAGTTGTCTGATAAGTTTAGCTTCAGCGATACCGCCGTCTCCGAAATCCAGACCATCCGGTTATCAGCAGAATGGCAATCAACACCAAGCGACTCTTTGAAAAGTCCAAACCCGGGTCTACAGACGCATATCTTCTCGAATTTCGAGTTCTTGCATCAGTTTTTGAAGTCAATAAAAAAAACTTCGGGACGAATTCTCTGCGAGAAGACGCCCCGAAAATCTCCATAGATGGGAACTAGATCAGAAGCTTGTTGATCTCGTTCTCGAATAACAACCTGAAATTACCGCCCTGCGGTTGTCCCGTGAGCGGATGTAGTATCGCTTTTCAGATATTCATCCAACTGACGCTCCGCCTCATCCTTCGCTATTCCATAGCGCTCTTGAAGCCTTCCCGCCAGCGCATCCCGCCGCCCGGCGATCACGGTTAGATCGTCGTCGGTGAGTTTGCCCCATTTTTCTTTAATTTTTCCCTGTGCTTGTTTCCAGTTGCCTTCAACTTGATCCCAATTCATCTGGGAAAGCCCTCCTTCCATTCTGAGCAAACCGAATCTTTAAGAATCCGGTAGGTTCGCCTGTTTTCTAGCAAGCACACTGCCAAAGGGATGCGCGCCAACCCGACTTGAGCGGCGAGATGGTACGCTGCGAAGCAGTAATGTACGAGCTATTGATCGCGGAGGACAACGCGGCTGATTATTTTTTGCTGGAGGAAGCGTTGCGTACGCATGAAGTTCCGTGCCAAATCCACTGGGTTCAAGACACAGAGGCACTCCTCGCTTACGCAAACGAGGTCTGCGAAGGAGAAAGCCTCCGCTCACCAGACATGATTGTTTTGGATTGGACTCTTCCTCCAGGGTCGGGGCTCCAATTACTGTCGGCAATTCGGAAGACAGAACGGTGCGCCGATTCTCCCGTGGTGGTGTTGACCTCATCCATTTCACCAAAGGATCGTCAGTCGGCCGAGGATGCAGGTGCCACATTATTTCTGAACAAGCCCTCTTCGCTCGATGAGTATCTGGAAATCGGTGCAGTTTTGAAACGCCACCTCTCCCCAGGTCAGTTCTGCTAAGGGAATAAATTTTTCAGCAGCGACAAAAAGTAACGGCATTCGTGAATCTGGAAGCCATTCTCGACTATAAAGGTAATTGAATTGCTAATCTGAATTGCTATCGAGCAATGAACCTTCTTTGGCCGGGCCGTTGTTTTGCCAGCCGGAACTCGTGTCCTAACCTCCGAGAACTTCTAACAAAAGGTAGAAAACGAAAGTTATATGAAAGTCCTGGTCCTCGAGGATGATCCCGATCACGGGCAGTACCTGGAAGATCTCATCAACAGCTGGGGTCACGAAACAATACAGGCGCCGGACGGCATTGCCGGGCTGGAGGCGGTAGCCGCCAAAAGCCCGGACGTCATCCTGACAGATCTCCAAATGCCTCGAATGGATGGGCTGGAGTTCCTCAGCAAGCTTCAGGGAGAGGGCTCCTCGGCGCCCATCATTGTGATGACGGCGTTCGGTTCGATTGAGTTGGCAATCCGCACGGTGCACGAACTCGGGGCCTTCTGGTTTGTTGAAAAACCGGTCACTCCGGAGGTCCTGCAAGTTCTGATGGACCGGGCCGGACGCCAGTCGCGTTTGGCCATGGAGAATCTGGAGCTGAAACGCCAGCTCAGCTTCTCCGGCGTCCTGGACGACATGGTTGGTCAGGCTCCGCTGATGCGCGAAATTTTTGGCGTCATTCGGCAGGTAGCGCCCACGGACGCCTCCGTCCTGATCACCGGTGAAAGCGGAACCGGCAAGGAATTGGTGGCCCGTGCAATCCACCGCAACAGCCGCCGGGCAGACCGCCCATTTCTTGCGTTGAACTGTGCCGCCTTGCCGGAAACGTTGATGGAAAGTGAACTGTTCGGCCACGAGAAGGGGGCCTTTACAGGCGCCTTTGACAGGCGGCTGGGAAGCCTGGAGCAGGCCTCCGGAGGAACGCTGTTTCTCGACGAGCTGGGCGAGATGCCGCTGGCAATGCAGGCCAAGCTGCTACGTGTTCTCGAAGATCTTACTTTCCGCCGCCTGGGAGGAAAGCATGAACTGAAAGCCGAAGTACGGTTTGTTGCCGCCACAAATCAGGAACCGTTGCACGCCATCAAAGATGGCAAGCTGCGGGAAGATCTTTATTACCGGTTAAATGTTTTTCGGATTCATCTGCCGCCTTTACGAGAGCGGGTCGAAGATATTCCCCTGATCGTAGAGCACATGATCACCCGTCTGAATCAGAAGCACCATACCACCATTACAGAGGCGACCGAATCGTTCCTCGGCGAGTTGGGTGAAAGGCGCTGGCCCGGGAATATCCGGGAACTTCGTAACGTTGTGGAAAGAGCAATTATCGTGGCATCGTCCGGTCCGCTGAAGCCGGAACATTTGCTTTTTGCTTGGCGCGCCGAACAGCCTTCCGCTGCGATCGATCAAAAGCCGGCTCAGCAGCCATCTGTGGCAGCGGATACGTCGGCCGATGGCCGGGACAATGTTGCGATTCCGGTCGGCTCTACTATTGGGGATGCCGAGCGTTTATTGATTGAGGCGACACTGGCTAAATCCGGAAACAACAAAACACAGGCCGCGCGGACGCTCGGTATAAGCACCAAGACACTTCATGCGAAACTCAATCAGTACCGCACCGATTCGGTGGCAGCTTACGAGGAGACGGAGTGAACGCCGGCACGCTGCACGTCTTTGCTCATGATGTAAGACATTATCTTCGCACCGCACTCACGCGTGTCCAGCTTGCGCAGCGCAACGGACTCAAGACAGAACCAAAGTTTACAACTGACGAGCTTCTCAACGATTCCGCTACCGCGCTAATGGAGATGGACCGCTTGCTGGCGGCATTCGTCGCGTGCGCGGATGCTTCCGAGCAGCGGGAGTTTGCCGAAATGCCGTTGAAGCTTGTCACGCGCGGCGTTCTCCTCGAAGCCAAACCCGCTTGTCAGGCCGCTGGCGCGACAGTTACTATTCGCGGAGAAATCCCGGAAGTTGAGGTGCCCATCTGTCTGCGGTTCGTTTTGCGCGAGTTGATCGAAAACGCCGCGAAGTTTCGCGACCCGGAATCCTTGCCGACCGAGATTGTGATTCGGTTCAAGCTGGACGAGGAATATCTCGAAGTCGCCGTACAGGACAACGGAATCGGTTTGGAGCCGGAGTACGCCGAAGAGATATTCTTGCCGTTGAAGCGGCTCCATCCACGGCATATTTATCCGGGATTCGGCCTCGGCCTTACGACCGTCAAAGCCTACATCACCGCTGTCGAAGGGTCGATCTCGGTGGAATCGGAGCCCGGTCGCGGCGCTATGTTTCGCTGCCGGATTCCGGTTTCTATTCCGGATCCTGACTGAAAATCAACAGCGAATAACCAGGTAAGTCGATCAAGGCGCCGGTCCCCTTGTCGCCGGCTTTTGCCTCAACATCGTGCGCTTCCGAGCCGAATATTTTGCTGTAGCCTTCCCAATCGGAGTTCAGCCGGAGGCGCCACATGCCCGGAGATGGAAATCCTATCGGAAGCCCAGTGATCGCTTGCTGGCTGAAGTTCAATGCGACCACCACTTCATCGCCCGGCCCTCCGCTGTGCCACCGGCGGTAAACAAGAATGTTCCGCTCGTCGTCGATGGCCGTGAACTCGATGTTCGATCCCGTCAGCCCCCGCGAAAATCCTTGGCGGTTCAGCCGGAGGCCAATTAAATCGCGGTAGAGCCGGATAATTCCCCGAAATTCGGAAGACTGGTCCCAGTCAAGCGGTACCGTATCCTGAAAGTAGCCGTTCTCCAGAAACTCCTGTCCCTGGAAAATCATTGGGACGCCTGGAGCCGTGAACGTCAAGGCCGCTCCGAGAATCGACCGCTTCTGCGCATACCAACCTTTGGGATCGCCGGGGTTAATTTCCTGAGGAACGCGTGACTTTCCGTTGGCTACTTCATCGTGAGACTCGCTGTAGATCACTCTCTGGAATGGATCTCCGTTGAATGTATGCGACAGAGTATCGCGTAAGTGATCCATCGACCTGTGCTCATCCGAAGCGGTGATGACTGATTGACGAACAGGATGAACAAATCGGGAGCACCACTGGGCGTTAAAGCCCGCGCCACCATCCTTCTCCGGCTTGGTGAGCCATTCGTTGTCCTGCAGGTCCTCGGCGATCGTGATTTTGGCGGGATATTTTTCCTTAATCTCCTTGTTGAGCCACTGCACTAATGTCCAGCCGTCGGGAAGGTCGGAGTCCGGGTCCTCCGTTCCGCGGACGCGGCGGATATAAAGGCTGGCATCAAACCGAAGCCCATCCATCCGATACTCCTCGACCCACATCATCGCGTTGTCGAGAATGTACCGGCGCACCTCTGCGCGTCCATAATCGGGCCGCGTCGCACCCCAAGGGGTTTCGGCTCTCCAGTCGTTGTAAAAGTAAATGCCCCCGCCCTCGTTCTCATACCAGCCATCGAACCGCCAGAGGTCCAAATCTGTCGGTCCGAAGTGGTTGTACACAACGTCCTGGATAACGCCCAAACCTCGCCGGTGCGCCTCCAGAACAAATCGCTTTAATCCGCCGGAACCGCCGTAGGCGCTCTCGATGGCAAACGGGTGGGAAGGATTGTATCCCCAGCTGACATCACCGGGAAATTCCGCCACGGGCATCAACTCAATCATGTTCACTCCGAGCCGAGCCAAGTGGTCCAGGCGTGCGATTGCGTCCTCGAAATTGGCCGGCCCATCACCGTTAGCTACCCCGAAGGTGCCAATGTGCATCTCGTAGATAACAATTTCATTCAGCGGCGGAGTCTGAAAGGCGTCATCCCCCCAATCGAAGGACGTATCGTGAATGACACCGTTACCGACTGAATTCGTCACTTCGCGGGCATAAGGGTCAATTCGCGAAAGTTTTTTACCGTCCTTATGAATATAGAAGCGGTACTCGCCACCTTTCTTGGCCTGCTCCACGTTGACATACCAATAGCCCTGACTCTCATGCTCGAGAGGGATCGCATCTTCATTCCAATCATTAAAGGTGCCCGCGACTGTTACCTTTTCGGCGTGGGGAGCCCAGACCCGGAAAGCGGTTCCTTCCGAATGGGGGATGGCTCCCATCCCCGCATGAGTAACTCCGGTATTTATCACGGCAACTTCCTGGCAATTTGTATGCCAAGCCACTTCGCCAAAGTTGGGTGGACTCCCAGGTGCTGAAGCGATATCAGGAAGGAGGAAACGCGATGAAACTAGGGATCATCTTTACTGCTCTGCTAATTGTTCCCGGCCTGTGGGCGCAGAGCGCAGAAAGCACCGAAAAGAACAAACGGGATCGTCATCCGGCTTCCGTCACAGCAGACAAACAATCGAATAATCCAGAAGATCTTGCGGTGTTGAAAAAAATCCGCCAGACACTTATCGACGACAGTTCATTATCGACCAACGCGCACAACGTGAAGGTTATTGTCGCGGAGGGCGCAGTTACACTCCGCGGACCGGTCGATAGCAAGGCTGAAAAGAACCGCGTCGAAGAAATAGTCAAACAGATAGCTGGGCCGAGCGCCGTCAAAAGCTACCTCGAAATAGCGAAGTCGAAAGGAGAGCATTAACAGTGAAAAATATTTCAGTCTATGGAATTTTAAGAAATCGGTCTGAGCTGGAAAACGTTATTGGCATGCTAGACCGTGAAGGATTCCGGGCGGAGGACGTTTCTGTTCTTTTACCCGAGAATTTAGGAAATAAGGATATCGGGACCGAAAAGACTACAAAGTCTCCCGAAGGAGCGACCGCCGGTGGCGCGACCGGGGCCGTCTTAGGCGGCACGCTTGGGTGGCTGGCCGGTATCGGAGCATTGGCTATTCCCGGGCTGGGCCCATTTATTGCAGCAGGCCCAATCATGGCTGCCCTGGCAGGCGCGGGAGCCGGCGCTGCAGTCGGCGGATTAACCGGTGGCTTAATTGGGCTAGGAATTCCGGAGTACGAAGCGAAAAGGTTTGAGGGTCGTGTCAAAGAGGGTGGAATCCTGATTTCCATCCATTGTGACAACGGCGACTGGGCAGATAAGGCGCGAAACCTTCTGAAGAATGCCGGTGCCCAGGATGTTGCTTCGTCATCGGAAGCCGG
>CAYTVP010000116.1:0-8223 GCA_964441675.1 uncultured Solibacteraceae bacterium
TCGAGAGCGGCCGGAAGCGGTCCGGTTCGCGGTCCCCGGCCACCGCCGGCGCAAAGCTAGCGGCGCGCTCCCCAGCGAGTGCCTCGATTTTCGACCGGATACTGTCCCGCTGCGCTGCCAGCGACGCAAGCTTCTTTTCTTCATGCTCCGCCTGCGTGCGCCGGATTTCGAGAACGCGCTCGAGACGGAACACAAATCGCTTCATGTAAGCGTGTTCGCAATCTGCTGCATGCGTTCCACCGTAGTGGAAAACTCAGCCCGCTCCCCCGAATCCTGGCGTAAGAACTTAATGATCTCTTCGCGCGAGCGGATTGCCGCATCCACCTTTGGATTGGAGCCACTCACGTAGGCTCCAAGGTTGATCAAGTCTGCTGCCCGCTGATACTCCGCCATGGATTCCCGGATGGCGCGCGAGGCTTGCTTTTGCGCCGGGTCCATCAGCACGCCGGCCAGCCGGCTTACCGACTGCAGCACATCGATCGCCGGATAGTGCCCGGACTGTCCGAGCTCGCGGGCCAGAATAATGTGCCCGTCCAGGATTGACCGCACTGCGTCACAAATTGGCTCATTGAAATCATCTCCCTCGACCAACACGGTAAAGAAGCCCGTGATCGATCCCCGATCGAACTTCCCCGCCCGCTCACAGATCTTCGGCAGCAGATTAAAGACACTGGGTGTGTAGCCTTTCTGCGAGGGAGGTTCACCCGCCGCGAGCCCGATTTCACGCTGTGCCATTGCCAGACGTGTCACCGAATCCACCACCAGCAATACATCCTTACCGAGGTCGCGAAAATACTCGGCGACGGCCAGCGCGACAAAACAGGCGCGCAACTTTAGCGGTGCTGGCCGATCCGATGTCGCGCAGACGACAACAGATTTTGCCAGCCCTTCCGGGCCAAGTTCATGTTCGATGAATCCGCGCACTTCGCGATTGCGCTCACCGATCAGCGCGATCACCGAAACGTCCGAGGCGCTGTTTTTGACCATCGTGCCGAGAAGCGTGCTTTTTCCCACGCCGGAACCACCAAATAGGCCGATTCTCTGTCCTTTGCCCGTTGGAAGCATCCCATCGATAACGCGGATACCGGTTTCCAGCCGTTCATCGATATGCTCGCGTTCCATCGGACCCGGCGGAGTAGCATAAAGATCGTAAAGTGCCTCCGATTCGATCGGCTCCCCACCGTCCATCGGCTGGCCGAACCCATCGATCACGCGGCCCAACAAATGCGGTCCGACGGGTACTCGCGCCGCTTCCGGTCTGGCAACAATAGTGGCGCCAAGCGGAAGGCCGTCCGTCTCTTCCAGCGGCATCGATAGAACCCGCCCATCGCGAAAACCGATCACCTGCGCCCTCACTGGACGCCGCCCCGGAATCTCGATATCGCAAAAATCGCCCGTGGATACCGATGGCCCCTCGCTTTCGAGCAGCAGGCCAACCTGGTCCCGGACTTTTCCTGTCCAGCGCATGGACTGAATCCCGTCGAGTGCTTTGAGGTACGGCTCGATACTCCATTCCCGCTCGGCCATCAGCTTCTCCTCAGCCTGTCCATCAGGCCACGTTCAATCTCGTCAAGCTGCTGGTTGACTGACGCGTCCAACGTGCCCCGAGTTGTTTCAAACAGGACGGAACCGCGAGCCAACGTGGCATCGGCCACAACAGGAATCGGCTTCACCAGCGGTGTTCCGGCGAGCTCTTTCTCAATCCGCGGAGCGTCCTCCGGATGAGCGAGCACGCGATACACCTCCCGGGCATCTACTTTTCCGAATGCGACCTTTACCAGCCCGAGCAGCGCATCCGGGTCCAAAGATAACTCACGGTTGATCACCCGTCGGGCAATGGCTACTGCGAGTTTCACGACGTCGCCTTCCGCTTCGCGCCGGAGGCGTACCGCGGAGGCGGAAACATCGGCCACAGTCTTTGCTGCCTGTTTCATTACCGGCTCCAGTTGTGCCCGCCCTGCTCGTTCCCCTTCGATCAAGCCTTCCTGGCGGCCTTTCTTATATGCGTCCTTGACTCTCTGCTCGGCTTCGGCGGCGAGGACAGATAACTTTAGATCGAGGTCCAGGTGATCGTCTTCAGGTTGGTCCGTAGCCGCCTTGTCATGACTGCGCCATTGAAATGGGGCGATCTTCCGCGAATCCCCCGACAGAATTCTAGAGGACATACTGCTCGCCCATAGTGCCCTTCATGCTTAGGACACCTTCGGCTTCGAGTTGCCGGACAATCGCGATGATCTGTTGCTGTGCCCCCTCCACTTCCTTGATCTTCACAGCACCCATCGCTTCCATGTCTTCACGCAGCATCTCGGCGCCGCGTTGTGACATCGCCTGGGTAAAATGTTCGCGTAGCTTTTCTGATGTTCCCTTGAGGCCGAGCGTCAGAAGCTTCCGGTCCACGCGCCCAAGTATTTCCTTCACACCGTTCGCATCCAACAGCAACAGATCCTCGAAAACAAACATCAGATGACGGATCTGTTCCACCAACTTCGCGTCCGATTTCTCCAGTGAATCCAACAGGTCCTTCGACGTTGTGGAATCGAGGCGATTCAACACTTCGGCGACCGCTTTGATACCGCCCGTAGATTCACGGCTCACCTCGCCGATTTCACGAATCTTCATGCCAACGATATTGGCGATCTTTCCGATAATCTCGGGTGATATCTGGTCGAGCTGCGCCATCCGGAGAGAAACGTCCGATCGCAGATCCGCGGGCAGCCAGAACAGAAGTCCCGCGGCTTGCTGTGGCGGCAAGTGCGACAAGATCAATGCGATCGTCTGCGGATGTTCGTTATGAATAAACTTTGCAAGCTGCTGCGGATCGGCCTTGCGCAGCACGTCGAAATTCAGATGTTCGCCGCCAAGCTGTTTCAACATCCTGTCGATGATGCGCGCCGCCCGCTCGGGTCCGAAGGCATTGATGAGAACTTTTCGGGCGTAATCCACACCGCCGCGCATTACGAAATCGCGCGCCACCAGCATGTTGTGGAACTCTTCCATGACTGCGGCAGACTCATCCGTCTTGATTGTCTGCGACCGCGCGATCTCCTGGCCTATGCGATGAACTTCGTCCTCGTCGAGGTGCTTCATCACTTCAGCAGAGGCCGCCTCTCCGAGCGCAATGAGAAACATCGCCGCTTTTCTGGCCCCTGAAAGGGCCGGTGCCTTGGCTTCCGCGTTCTGAATCATCGCCTTACCGCGCCACTATGTCTTCCTGCAGCCACGTCCGCAGAACCTGAGCCACTCCGGCAGGATCGTCCTTAGCTGTTTCGCTGATATGCTTCGCCAGCACTTCCGCCTTGCTCTGTCCCGATTCGGAAAGCCTTAGCGCGTTGATCGTTTCCGATTCGAGTTCCAGTTTCTTATTGGTAAGCTCGGCGAGCTGCTCTTCCATCGACTTCCCGGACTGGATCTCCGGCGTAGCAGCCCCGGCCGATTCGAGCGCGGCTGTCCCAGCCGCAGCCGCAACCGCTGCCTTCCGTTTCTTCCGCCGAATCAGAACATAAGCGCCGCCAGCCGCTATGGCCAGAAGACCGACGCCCACAGCAATCCAGATCCACAGTTGTCGAAGTGGGGCCGGCATCCAGGCCGGCCAGACCATGCCGGGCTCTGCCGGTCCTGGCTGAGCCGGGTCGCTGCCCGCGGGCGGGGGTGCGGCAAGCGTTGCTTCAAAGGCTATCGATTCAACCGTGATTTGATCGCCCCGTTGGGTTTGCAATCCTGCAGCCGCAGCCACAAGATCGGAAATCTGCTTCATCTTTTCCGGAGGCGGCGGTTCCAGGATTCTCTTGGCACTCGCTCCCGAACCCTCCCAACGTAGATTTTGATCGATCAGAACGGACAACGAAATACGCTTTAGCAATCCGGTAGGAATCAGCATTCGTTTCACGCTGCGCGTTGATTGGTAGGTTATATTCTCCGTGCGGCGCGATACTGTTTTGCCTGATTCCCCAGGGCGGGCGGCGGGCCGCGGCAAAGCCGAAGGGGTGCCTGGGACACCGGCGCTTTGCGTCGATCCGCTATTGTCCTCTGTCCTTTGTTGGCTCGCCATCACGGAACGCGTAGGATCGAATGTCTCCTCGCTCTGCTCGCCGCTCGAAAAATCGACTTCCGCAAAGACATTCGCCCGAAAGTGATCGGGGCCGAGAACCGGCTCGAGCGTCGCATTCACCTTCGCCAGCAGATCCCGTTCCACCTTTTGGCGGAACTCAATCTGCGCATCGTCAGGCTCCGGATCACCCGGGCGCGGATTCCGTTTCGGCCGGTTCAGAAGCCGGCCATTTGTATCGAGGACACTGACAGACTCCGGTTGAAGACCCTTTACCGCGCTCGCGGCCAGATGGGTGATGGCTAAAATGCTTTGCGCCTGCAGTTCGGTCCCCGGCTTCAGCTTCAACATCACACTGGCTTTGGCGGGTTGACGGGATTCCGTGAAGACCGATTCCTTGGCGAACGTGACATGAACTCGCGCCCGTTCTACCTCGGCCAGCGAGATAACAGTTCGCTCAAGCTCGCCTTCAATGGCTCGCTGATAGTTCACCTGTTCCTGAAAATCGGTCGTAGCCAGGTTCGTTTTGTCGAAAAGCTCAAAACCCAGGCGGCCGGACTTTGGAATGCCCTCGCCCGCAAGATCCAGGCGGATCTGTGCCACGGACTCCGAGGGCACCATGACCGTATTGCCACCGTCGGAAACCCGGAACTCGACGTCGCGCTCGCGCAGCTTGGCGGTGATCTGCGCGGCGTCTTCCTGGGCTAGGTTGCTGAACAGTGGACGGAAATTGCTTTCCTTGTGCCAGCGGACGAAGAAGAACAGTCCGGCCACTACCGCCAGTACAGCAGCACCAAGCGAGATTTTTTGGTGAAGACTAAGGCGTTCGACAAGACGCCGGATTTGATCCATCTTGAGCTTTCCGCTTGTAAAAGATGTGTTGCAGTTACAGCTGCATTCTCATTACTTCCTGATATGCCTGCGAAACTTTATTGCGAACCTGCATGAACAGCTCAAATGACAGGTCGGCTTTCTGCATCGCCAGGGCTACGTTGTGCAGTTCCTCGCCCTCTCCGTTCAGGAAGCGTTCGGCCGAGGCGTGGGCCTGATGGCTTAGGCCCTCCACCGTATCCATGGACGCCTTCAACTGCTCCGCAAAGACGTTCCCTCCGGCTGAAGATGCGGACGCGATTGACGTCGAGGGTGCTTCAATCGGGGCGAATGCAGGTCGAATGGGCAGTATCGGCGACATCGCGCTACCTCATCAAATCGATTGATTTGTTGATCATGTCCTTCACGGCGGTCATCGCTGAAACGTTGGCCTGATAACCGCGTGTCGCATTCATCAGATCCACCATTTCCTCGGCCGGGTTCAGGCGAGGAAACGCCACATACCCGTTCTCGTCAGCGTCCGGATGTCCCGGGACGTAGCGGCGGTCCGGCTCGCGGCCGTCTACCACCACTTCCGAAACGGATACTCCTTCCACGCCGGAGCCTAGTTCGCTTTGAAAGACAGCAGAGAATGGAGAGGACTGCGCACCGCTTTCAAACACTGCATCGCGGCGCCGGTACGGCCCGCCATCCGGCGTACGTGTTGTCTCGGCATTGGCGAGGTTCTCGACGATCAACTCCGCGCGATAGCGCTGGGCGTTCATGCCCGAATTGGAGACGGAAAGCAAGCTGAAGAGGCTCATCCGTTCTTCCCTTCCTGAATGGCTGTACGAACGGCCTTTACCTGGTTCTTGAGCATCGTTTCCGCAAGATTGAACCGCATCGCCGTTTCTGCCAGCAGCCGGGTTTCACGATCCATAGAGACGTTATTGCCGTCGTTCTTCGCCTTCAATCCAGGGGCTTCGATAACGTTCGGTTTATCGCCCTTGACGAGTGACAAAAACTCAAACTGAAAATCAATATCTTTGGTTTGGTAACCGGGTGTATCGGCGTTGGCGATATTGGAGGCGACCAGTTTCTGGCGGGTTGCAAGCAGATCCATGTAGTGGGAGAGACGCCCGGCGATTGGGTTTAGCAAGTCCGGCTCCCGGCAGCAAGTTTTCCGCTCATGGGCGCTTATCGGCGGCCCTTGGGAAAAGCTTTAGAAAAAAGAACGGCGATGAGAAATATTTTCGTCGGCGCGATCCTCGAAAAGATTGAATACCTTTTGCCCGGACAATTGTTTTACACTGTTAACCGTCTGCGAGGTCGGTTTGGCTCAAATTTTTCATCGGAGCGCCAATTCGATTGCCAGAGTGAGTATTGCCGGTGGGGCCATGTTGCTGGCCGGCAGTATATGGGTAGCTTATGCTCTGAACGCCGGCAGCTTTACGACCGACGTCGGAATCGCTCCCGATCAGCCAGTTCCCTTTTCCCATAAGCATCACGTTTTCGATGACGGAATCGACTGCCGCTACTGTCATACGTCGGTCGAAACCTCCGGCTTTGCCGGGCTTCCTGCCACGGATACCTGTATGGGCTGCCATGCGCAGATATGGACCAATGCAGAAATGTTGGAGCCCGTTCGCCTAAGCCTGGAGTCCGGCAAATCGCTCGTTTGGACGCGCGTGCACGACCTTCCGGACTTTGTCTTCTTCAACCACAGTATTCACATCAACAAGGGTATTGGCTGTGCAACTTGTCACGGACGCGTGGACCAGATGCCGCTGATGTTCAAGGTAAACACGCTCTATATGGAATGGTGCCTGGATTGCCATCGCGCACCGGAAAAATTTGTACGCCCGAGGGAGAAAGTTTTTGATATGGCCTATCAGCCGCCGGCAGATCAACATGAGTTGGGTCAGCGGCTGATAGCTGAATACAAGATTGAAAAGCTGACAGATTGCCAGACCTGTCATCGCTAGATAGGGGAGGAGACTTGGACCTGCATGAGATTCGGAAGCTCTTAGCCAGCTCACACGGCCCTAATTATTGGAGAAGCCTGGAACAGATCGCGAACACTCCGGAGTTTCAGGCGATTGCGGCGGACGAGTTTCCGAACCGGCAGCCGGACTGGGCTAGTCCGCACCGCCGCCGCGAGTTTCTGAAAGTAATGGCCGCGTCGCTGGCGCTTGCAGGCGTTAGCTCCTGTACCAAACAGCCCGCCGAATCGATCGTCCCGTATGTCAACCAACCCGAGGATCTTGTACCCGGGAAGCCGTTGTTCTATGCCACTGCGTTTCCGCTAGCCGGTTTCTCGTCAGGCATTCTCGTCGAAAGCCATATGGGGCGGCCCACGAAAATTGAGGGCAATCCCAATCATCCGGCAAGTCTCGGCGCATGCGACAAATTTGGTCTTGCGTCCATCCTGAATCTCTACGACCCGGACCGCTCGCAAACGGTGATGCACACCGGGAGTATCAGTAGTTGGACAGGTTTTGTCGGCGCGGTCGGCACCGCTGCCGCTACCTGGAAGGAATCTAAAGGCGCGGGTCTCAGAATCCTGACCGGCATTGTCACCTCACCAGCGCTTGCTTTGCAGATCAAGCTGCTCGAAGCCGAGTTGCCTCTCGCCAAATGGCACCGGTTCGATCCCCTGGCGCCAGGCAGCGCAATAGCCGGCGCCGTCCAGGCGTTTGGACAGCCATTTCACACCATCTATCGCTTCGACCGTGCTCAAAGGATCGTTTCGCTCGATGCAGATTTTTTGGGATCCGGGCCCGCGGCAGTGCGGTATACACGGGATTACACGACACGCCGCCGAAGCGGTGGAAACCGGATGTACCTGGCCGAAGGGACGCCATCGATTACGGGCGGTATGGCCGATCATCGCCTGCGGATGCGGACGGGCGAAGTGGAATCGTTCGCGGCTGCTCTGGCTTCGCAATTGGGAATTCGCATTCCGGCAGGGTCTGCGCCGCCCGTGCCGGCAGAGACAATCAGCGCGATTGCCGGCGATCTTCGCGAACACCAAGGCGAGTCGATCGTCATTGCCGGCGACTATCAGCCGCCCAACGTCCACGCCCTTGCGCATGCCATGAATCAAGCGCTTGGAAGCACCGGCCGCACGGTGACATACACAGCTCCGGTGGAAGTCACTCCTACGGATTCCATGCAATCGCTAAGCGAGCTGGCGCGGGAAATGCAAACCGGTTCGGTAGAGACATTGCTGATTCTCGGACCGAACCCCGTCCATGAGGCCCCAGCCAGCCTCCAGTTTGGCGACGCGATGGGAAGAGTGAAGCTGCGCGTCCATCTCGGCGAATACTATGACGAGACGGCTGAGCTTTGCCATTGGCACATTCCAC
>CAYTVP010000116.1:8233-11829 GCA_964441675.1 uncultured Solibacteraceae bacterium
CGCGCATTCGATGGCACCATCGCAATCCAGCAGCCTTTGATCGCACCGATCTACGGATCGAAATCCATCCACGAAATACTTTCCGTCGTTTCCGGGTTTCCGGATCGCACCGCGCACGCCGTTGTGAAAGACCACTGGCGCAGCCAGCGCCCGGAGCGAGACTTTGACGAATTCTGGCAAACCTCGCTCCACGACGGAATCGTGGCCGGAAGCGCCCTGCCCTCGACGACCGTTCCCGCAGTTCGGCAACTAGCTTCCGCACAGAACAACGCGGCGACATTGGAACTTGTTTTCCGTCCTGATCCGTCGATCGGCGCGGGTCTGTTCTCGAATAACGGCTGGCTGCAGGAGCTGCCAAAGCCGCAGAACAAGATGACCTGGGAAAATTCGGTCTGGATCAGCCCCACTACGGCGCAACAGCTCGGCCTCGCTACGGGCGATGTTGTCGAAGTTCAAAATCAGGATAGCCGGGTGAATGGCCCCGTCTGGATTCTGCCCGGCCATGCCGACAACTCGGTGACAATTCACCTCGGGTACGGCCGGAAACGCGCCGGTCATGTCGGCGACCAGATTGGTTTCTCCGCCAATCTCGTAAGAACCGCAAACTCGCCGTGGAGCGTATTGGGAGCCGCGCTGCGCAGTGTTGGAGGAAAGCATGAATTCGCCAGCACGCAGCATACGCAGACTATGGAGGGACGCGATCCCGTTCGCGTCATCAGCGGCCACGAGCCTCATGAGGAAGGCCACAACGCCCATCCGGAAATGTCGTTGTTCCCACAGTTTCCTTATGACGGATACAAATGGGCGATGACGATCGATCTCGATGCCTGCGTTGGCTGTCATGCCTGCGCGGTGGCATGCCAGGCGGAGAACAACATTCCCGTTGTCGGGAAAGCTGAGACCGCCAAAGGCCGCCACATGAACTGGCTTCGGATCGACCGCTACTATCGCGGCTCGCTGGATGACCCGGAACTGTATTTCCAGCCCGTTCCATGCATGCAATGCGAGAACGCGCCTTGCGAGTTGGTGTGTCCTGTAGCCGCAACTGTGCATAGCGGCGACGGGCTGAATCAGATGGTCTATAACCGCTGCGTCGGTACGCGTTATTGTTCCAATAACTGTCCCTACAAAGTGCGGCGTTTTAATTTCTATCTCTACAGCGACTGGTACACAAAGAGCCTCTACGGCTTGAGAAATCCCGATGTGAGCGTAAGATCGCGCGGAGTGATGGAAAAATGCACGTACTGCATTCAGCGAATCAACCGCGTAAAGATTGAATCCGAGAAGGAAGACCGCCGCATTCGCGATGGAGAGATTCTCACAGCTTGCCAGCAGGCATGCTCCGCACAAGCCATCGTGTTCGGGGATCTCAACACTCCGGACAGCAGGATTTCACGGACGAAAGCCGATCCTCGAAATTATTCGCTGCTTGAAGAACTGAATACGCGGCCGCGCACGACATACCTCACGCGCCTCCGCAATCCGAATCCCGCATTGGAGAAAGGGTAGCCGTGGAACCGGAAATCTTAGAACAGCCGGCGCCGCCAGGCCACGATCCCGGACCAAATGCCGTCATTGGCGCGGGGCACACATACGGCACCGTCACCGATAAGATCGGCGGCGTCATCTACTCGCCGTTTCGAAAGACGCCCCGGCAATGGTTCTTTGCGTTCGCCGTAGGTTTCGTTCTGATGCAGTTTCTTCTCGTTGCCGTTGCCTGGTTATTTATCCGCGGCGTCGGTATTTGGGGAATCACGATTCCCGTGGCTTGGGGCTTCGCGATTGTCAACTTTGTCTGGTGGATCGGAATTGGGCATGCAGGCACGCTGATTTCCGCAATTCTTTTGCTGCTGAAACAGGACTGGCGCACGTCAATCAACCGTTTCGCCGAAGCTATGACGCTGTTTGCTGTCGCTTGCGCGGGAATGTTTCCAATCCTTCATCTCGGCCGTCCTTGGCTGGCGTACTGGCTTATTCCGTACCCCAACACAATGAGCGTCTGGCCGCAGCCGCGTAGTCCACTGGTGTGGGACGTGTTTGCGGTATCCACCTACCTCACCGTTTCCTTGTTGTTCTGGTTTTCGGGGTTGGTTCCTGATTTCGCCACTATGCGCGACAAGGCTACGAAACGATGGCAGCAGGTGGTCTGGGGCACGCTTGCCATGGGCTGGCGCGGTTCAGCGCGGCACTGGGCGAGATATCAGAATGCTTATCTGCTTCTGGCGGGAATGTCGACGCCGCTGGTGGTATCGGTCCATACCGTAGTTAGCTTTGATTTCGCTATCAGCATACTTCCCGGCTGGCACACCACAATCTTTCCGCCATACTTTGTCGCCGGCGCAATCTACTCCGGTTTCGCGATGGTGCTTTCGCTGGCAATTCCTGTGCGCGCCTGGTTCGGATTGAAGGATCTCATTACCATGCGGCATATCGAATGTATGTCGAAGGTGATGCTGGGAACCGGTTTGATTGTCGCCTACGGCTACATGATGGAGGCGTTCATGGCGTACTACAGCGGCAATCCCTATGAACGCTACATGTACGTCAATCGCGCCCTGGGGCCATACGGATTCACTTACTGGCTGTTGATTCTCTGTAACATCCTGCTTCCCCAGGCACTCTGGTTCCGGCGGGTCCGGATGAATATTATTGCCGTCTTCATACTGTCGTTGATTGTGAACGTCGGGATGTGGCTGGAACGGTTTGTCATCGTCATCACCAGTCTGCACCGCGATTTCATGCCCTCGGCGTGGAATATGTACTATCCGACGATCTGGGATTGGGCGACATACTTTGGCACCATCGGATTCTTCCTTTCGCTGATGTTTTTGTTTATTCGCGGCGTACCAATGATCTCGATCTTCGAGATGCGTGAAGTAGTGCATCACCAGAAGGCGCACCATGAGCACTGAGAACGCACAAACGGCAGGAATCTACGGGTTGATGGCGGAGTTTGAGACTCCCGAAGCACTATTGGCAGCGGCGCAGCGGACCTATTCGGAAGGGTATCGCCAGGTCGACGCGTTCTCTCCGATTCCAGTCGAAGGACTGGCGGCGGCCATCGGCATGCGCCGTACCTGGGTCTCGCAGATTGTGTTCATTTTCGGCATGCTGGGAGCACTCGGAGGATTCGCCCTCTGCTATTGGATGTCGGTGATTGCCTATCCGATAAATGTTGGCGGGCGACCCATGAATAGCTGGCCGGCCTACATCCCCATCACGTTCGAGTGTGCCATCCTGGCCGGATCGTTATCGGCAGTGATCGGGATGTTTGCGCTCAACAAACTGCCGATGCCCTATCATTCGGTGTTCAACGCCCCGCGCTTCCATCTTGCTTCCCGGGATCGCTTCTTTCTTTGCATTGAGGCACACGACCCGAAGTTCCACGCCGACAGCACCCGCGCGTTCCTTTCCCGGTTAGGCGCAAACGAGGTAGTGGATGTTGAGAGCTGACGTTATGCTTCGGGTTCTAACGCTTTTCCTTCTCCTGGCAGCAATCGCGTGCCGGCAGGACATGCATGACCAGCCGAAGTACAAATCGCTGGCGGGAACCGATTTCTTCGGGGATGGACGTTCCGCGCGTCCTCCCCTTCCGG
>CAYTVP010000117.1:0-11764 GCA_964441675.1 uncultured Solibacteraceae bacterium
TCGGTTGGTGCCCGGCTGAAGACAGATCGAGAATACTCAGGCGGTTGTGTCCTAAGAGCGCACAGCCGAGCGGGCTCGAATAGGTCCCGCGGTCGTCCGGTCCCCGATGGTGCTGCTCGTTGAGCATCACAGACAGGCGTGCGTGTTCGGTAGAAGAATCAGCGATCGCCTCTTGCCGGAAAACTCCCGCAATTCCGCACATGACCGTTACGCCGCCCCCGCGAGTTGTCTGAAAAACCGGCCCGCCCGCTTCTGGCTATTCGGAGCGGCCCGGAACAGATTCTCGTCGTCGACGAGCGCCGCCTTCCCGCCAGGCAGATGATTGGCGTCATAGCGCGCGAGAAGCAACGGATCTTTTGCCAGTTTCTGGTCGCTGTTCCCCGCCATCTCCGTGGTGAAGCCGATCTCGAACCCGAGGCCGCCGGCACAATGCACCACTTCGGCGGTCACCGTTTCCGGCGTGCCGTAGGGGTAGCCGATCGCGGCCGGAGGCCGGCCCGTCCAGGCAGCCAGCAGAACTGAGGACTGCGCAAGCTGATACGTAAGCTCATCGCCGGAGAGCAGTCCGAGCGGAAGATGATCGTGAGCATGGGAGCCGATGGCGCCCGCGCGGCCCAGCTCCCGGAGATCCTTCCGGCTGAGATACAACAGCCGGCTGATGTCTTCTTCTACGCCTCCAAACCGTACCCGAAAGCATGCCGATACAAGCCGTTCTTGTTCTTGCAGTTTCAGGGAACAGTTCAACAAGTACTTAAATTCGATGCTCTCCTCGCCGTCGCTGTCCAGCACCAGTTCCTGCCGCTGCGCCTCCCCGGCCATCAATTCCCACAGGACGGCGGGTGCCGTCGACGCCCGAAGCAGATGAATCTGGTGCGCGGTCAGCACCATGGATTCCGCTATCGGGCGGGTATTGACAAAGATCATTCCCGGAATTCCCAGGCTGCCCAACACCGGCCAGGCATGTTCGAGGTGCTCCCGGAGTCCGCCGTCGAATGTGACCAGGATCGCTTTCGAAGGCAGGCTACGTTCGCCTCGCGCCGCGGCCAGAACATCCCCCGCGCTGACAAATTCGCCGGCCCGGCCCAGACGCTCCATCTGGTCGCGAAACTCATCCGTTGTCACCCCGAAGATGCCCGGATAGGGGTCGGCATAGCTCGGCCGGACATAGTGATAGTTGACAGCGATCAGCATTGCAATCCCATCACCGGGAACAAATCATGCCGCGCCGTCAGTATCCGCTCGGCGCGCGCCAAGTCCGCCGGCGTATCAATATTCACCGACTCTTCCGGATCGACCGGAAGCCCGACCGTTCTTTTGCCATAGAGACTCTGACCCTCGATCACTACGTCGCGCCGGACGACATACACGGAACCTTCGCGGCAAAAAGCCGGCGGTAAATCCTGCCGTCTCGAAACAGGCTCCGGATCGCCCATCGCCAGCCGTAGGGAGCCGTCGGCGGTGGGGCAGTACACCCACCGGGGATGATGCTCCACCGGTACCGGAACGACGGTCACTACCGAGTCGGCCGCTTCGATTTCGAGAAGTTGAATCGCGGCATCGATGAGCCCGCTCTGCCGGAGCGGATGAGTCGGCTGAAGCAGGCAGATAGCATCGGGCCGGTAGCCATCCCGCTCGAGCATCTGCACCGCATGCTGGACAACCGGCAGGCTGGCCGACGTGTCGGCCGCAAGTTCCACCGGACGCAGAAACGGTACCTCAAGCCCGCAATCCCGTCCCACAGCCGCGATCTCTTCGTCGTCGGTTGTCAGAACGATGCGGTCCAGCCGGCGCGCGCCAAGCGCCGCCTCGGCTGTATAGGCAAGCAGAGGGCGCCCGCCCAACGGAGCAATATTTTTCCGGGGGACGCCCTTCGAGCCGCCCCGCGCGGGAATGATACCGAGTGTTTTCATAACGTCGTAGGACTCCAGCCGTATGAATCAAAAAGACGCCACGCGGCGCAGTTATTGCTTGGTAAAGAGATAGCGATTCTCGCCCACGCCAAACTTTTCGGCGGCGTACGGCTCACCCTGATGAATCCGCTCGATCCGGTCGAAGTCCGCGCCCCGGTTGAGGCGGCGGATGCCAGTTGCCCCGCAGGCGCGAAGCTCGGATTCGATCTCCTCGGGAGTCAGACGGATATTAATGGGCACCATCACGTGATCCAGCATGTAGAAGATCCGGTTGCCGGGAACGCCCAGCAACTCAAGCGCCCGGCGTGCCGTCTCGTGGTCGACGGGCCGCATCACCTCGCGCAGGATTTCCACCGCGTGCCAGAACAGGCCTCCGGGATTCTCAATCAAGTACAACCAGCCGAGCCCGCCCGGCTTCATCACGCGCACCAACTCGGCAAGACCGCGCTTCCAGTCTCGCGTATGGTGCAGTACACCGTTCGAGAAGACCATATCGAACCGGTTCTCCTCGTACGGCAGCGCGAGAACGTCGGCTTCTTCAAATTCCAGACTGTCAAACCCGCCAAGCGAGGCCCGCCGGCAGGCATCGGCGATATTGATCGGCGAGATATCGACGCCGAGCGCCGGGCGGGCGCCAAGCCGGCGCCAGGCCCCGGTGTAGCGTCCACCGCCGCAGCCGACATCGATCACAGACTTTTCGCGAACCGTGGTCAGATCCACGCCGTTCCGCTCCAGCCGTACCGATAACAGGTCGGCTGTCTCACGCCAGTACGCCTCCGGCGAAAAACCGCGGAACAGATTTCCATAGTGCTGACCGGTGACATCTTCGACTTTCGGACCTACCGGCGTTCGCATCTCTTCGGCAGGGAGGCCGAGCGATGCCAGCCCGCTTTCCGCCACCGAGCGCAGTACATCCGCGGTGCGGCCCAGCAGCCGGCAGAACGGCTCAACCGGCTCCTCATTCGAATCGAAAATCGCCTCCCGGCCGGCAAAAACATGCGCGACCGTCCAGGCGCGGAGAACGGCAGCCGCCTGCGAACCGCCAAGCGCTCGGCTGGCGGCAATCAGCTCAGCCGCCGCGTCGGCAGCGGGGCTCGAGGCAAAACCGGGATAGGTAATGTAATCGGGAAGAACCTGCATGGTAAGTTTCTTTTCTCTCTCTGATTCCGTTTTGAGCTGGCTCAATCGCCGGCTCCGGCCAGCGCCGCCGGTATATGCGGATACGGAGTTTCCACGAACCCGGGAAATGTGCGGCCGGCCTGGCGCACATAATCAAGACGTTTTTGGATGTACGGACGAACGCTCGCCAGCGCAGCGGCAATACGCTCGGAAACATAACCGTCGCCATAGAGACTGCTCGGGCTATACCGGCCGTGGTCGAGCTGGCGGCGCACTGCCGACGAGATCTGCCCCTCGACGGGCGCCACTCGCGAGACATGAACATCGGTTTCCCGGCCTTCCTGACGGTTTCCCACCAGGACAACCGGTGTCCCGAAATAGCCCGCATCCCGGACGAAGCTCGACGAATTTCCGATGGCGCACGAGGTCCTCGCCAGCACACGGAGATAATCTTCGGGTGAAAGATTGGTGATGGTGCGAAGCCAGGACGCGTTCTCCCGGTTCCGGAATACCCGGATCGCCTTGCTGATGTGATCCGAGCCGGCATCGATATTCGGCCAGAGCATCAAGGTCGGTTGCTGAAGCTCCGCGAGTGAATGAAGCAGCTCCGTCATCTGCACTCGCGCTCCGCCGAACTCAGTTGTCGTCGGATGAAAGACGACCAGGAGGAACGGTTTCTCCGGATCGATCCAGGCGCCCGATCCGGACGAGTTCACCACCTCCGGCCCGAGCGTTAGCTCGAGAGTCCGGGCAATGTCGCTCGATGGGCAGCCTACGCCAACCACAGTGTCGGGCCGTTCGCCCATGCGGACCAGATATTCGGCCGAGCGGCGGGTGCTCGGCACATGAAACTGTGCAAACTTACTGATTGCGTGGCGCGCGCTTTCATCGATCGAGCCCGACACTTCACCGCCCTGAACGTGGACGATGCACAGGTTCATGTACGCGGCGGCGATGGCCGCTGACAGGGCCTCGTACCGGTCGCCGATCAAAAGAACGATGTCCGGCTTCAGACGCTGAAATCCGCTGGCGAACTCGACAACGCCGAATCCCAAAGATTTCGCCATCGTGGTCGGGTTCGAGCCTTCTAGCTCCATAAAGATTTCACCATCGACCGAAAATCCATCTTCCTGTAGGACGCGGACCGGATAATCGAACCGCTCAAGCACCATCGTTCCGCTGCAAAGCGTCTGCAATTCGAGCTCCGGCCGCGCGGCAATGGCATGCATCACCGGCTTCAAGCGGCCATAGTTGGCGCGGTCCACCAGCACCACGCAAACCTTACGTCGTTGAGAAGTATTCAAGATCGTTCTCCGTCAGAAGTTCGTCGGGGGCAAGATTCCGGCAGAGCCGGCGACCCACCAGTTCGCCGGTCCGGCTTGCCGGAATTCCCGATCCGGGTTTTTTCGCTGTCAGATCATCCAGGGCCAGTACGGCCCCCGCCGCAAGAGCCCTGGCCGCCACTATGCTTTTTCCGAAAATACGCCGTTGCTCCCGCAGCGAGTCAGCGAGCACGGACTTGTCGGCCGGATGGGCGAGCGCCTTCTCGAGAAACCGAACGCCCGTAACCAGCGTCTCGAGCTCGTCGATCGTGATCGAGGCCGGGGTATCGGGACCGAAGCAGTCCCGGGAAAAGACAATGTGCACTTCGATCATGCGCGCGCCGAGGGCAAGCGCCCCAAGGCCGGCATAGATCGTACCCGAGTGGTCCGACAGCCCCGCCGGACAGCCGTACCGCCGGTGAATCTCCGAAATTACGTTGAGCCCGAGACGCTCCGGCGGACAAGGGTAGGCGGTCGTGCATTGGAAGATGCCCACCGGCGCTCCGGCTTCGCGTACCACTTTCACCGCCCGGTCGAGATCGTCCCAATCCGCGAGGCCGCTCGACAGGAGCACCGGCCGGCCGGTGCGCGCCATCCGTTCGATCATCGGCAGGTTCGTGATCTCGCCGGCGCCCGTCTTCCATGCGGCGACCTCAAGGCGATCGAGCAGTTCCACTGCTTCCAAAGAGAAGGCGGACGAGAGAAACACCAGCCCGCGATCCCATGCGTGCGCTGCCAGTCCCGCCCATTCCTCCGGCGTGAACTCCATGCGCTTCCAATAGTCGTAGCGCGTCTTATCCTGGGGGCTGAACCGCACGCGCCACGGCTCGGCCGGCGTGCTTTCCGCGTGCGCAATATGGGTCTGGAACTTGACCGCATCCGCGCCCGCCCGGGCCGCCGCGTCAATATATGCGTGGGCGGTTCCGAGACTGCCGTCGTGCGCCTGGCCCACCTCGGCAATCACACGGCAGCCGCCCTCAAACCACGTCGGCAAATGTTTTCTCCATACGGCGGAAATAGAATGCGCCGCTGATCAGAATGACGAGAGAGGCGATGGCGCTTGCGGCGACGATCGGACCGGGAGGCGGCGTTCCGAGCAGCGCCCAGCGAAATCCGGTGACGACGCCCGCCATCGGATTCAACCCCGAGACCGTGCGCCATGGCTCCGGCAGAAGGTTGGCCGAGTAGGCCACCGGCGTCGCGAACATCCAGAACTGCGTCAGGAACGGCACAACATAGCGGAAGTCGCGGAACTGGACATTCAACGCGGAAATCCAGAGGCCCACACCAAGCGAAGTGGTCAATGCCAGCAGCAGCAGAAGCGGCAGCCAGACCACGTTTCGGGTCGGCATGACGCCGTAGACGGCCATCATGACTCCCAGCACGCCAAATGCAATCAGGAAATCGATGACGCCCGAGAGAATGGTCGATATCGGGATGGCCAGGCGTGGAAAGTACACCTTCCGGATCAGATTCGCGCTTTCTACAAGGCTGTTCGATGCATGGTTGAGACCGTGAGCGAAAAACATCCACGGAACCAATGCCGCGAACGCAAAGATCGGATAGGGCACGTTGTCCGACGGCATCTTTCCGAGCTTGCCGAAGAACACGCTGAACACCAGCATCGTGAACAGGGGCTGAATGACGGCCCAGGCGGCGCCCAGCGCTGTCTGTTTATAGCGGACTTTGATATCGCGCCAGGTAAAGAAATACAGCAATTCGCGATACTCGTACAGCTCGCGAAGTTTGAGCGAGACCCAGCCGGAAGATCGTTCGATCCGAACCGTCGGGACAACCGGATGAGATCCAATCGGAGGAGCCAGGGGCGTACTGTTGGTCATGTGTGCGAAAAAGGGGAGATCAATTCTTCGGGCCGTGCGGGTCCGAGTAGTGGTAGTAACCCGGATAGTAGCTCCGCCGCGCCTTAGCCGGGCTCCAGTCGTTCAGAACGGTTCCGACGATTGGAATACCGTCGTCCATCAGACGCTCCACGGCCGCTTTGGCCATCACTTTCGTCGTATGGCCGGAGCGCAGCACGAGGACAACGCCGTCGGCGCGGCGGGCCAGGATACGTGCGTCCGGAACCGAAAGCATAGGCGGCGTATCGATGAGGATGAAGTCATATTCGTCCCGCAGCCGAAGAAGCAGGCGGTCAAGCCAGCTTGAGTACAACAGCTTGGCAATGCTCGGCGTTCCCGGACCGCTGGGCAGCAGGCGCAGGTTCTCGATCGAAGTCTCCGCGGACAAACTGCTGACCGGAAGGGTTTCAATCGCCTGCGTGTTGGTGATGAGATTACTCAGCCCCGAGGCGTTCCCCAGGCCGAAAATAGCGTGCAGGCGCGGCTGCCGAAGGTCGGCGTCGATCAGAAGCACGCGCTTGCCGATATCGGCCATCGCGACCGCGAGGTTGGCGATCACCGTCGTCTTGCCTTCCCGGGGATACGGACTCGTAAATGCCAGAATGCGATTGCTGTTATCGGCCGAAACGAGCGATGCAAGAACTGCCCGGAACGACTCGACGAGCGGCGACGGGGAGGCCGACCATGTCGTCAGCTCAAGCGGAGGATCCTCCTCCAGCTCCCGCATCACGTCGGAATCCGGGGTGAGGCCCAGCAGCTTCGATCCGGGAAGCTTCGCCCGGCCACGAGGCCCTGCCGACAGAACGACGCCGAGCTGCGGCACCTGGAGATTCCGCAGATCGTTACCGGGATTCCGCAAACGCTGGTCCATCTGATCGCGAAACACCACAAAGCCGACCCCGAGGAACAGGCCGCTGGTCAGCGCGATCAACAGATTCCGCGTCAGGCTTGGGCTATGGGGAGAGTTCGCCGGAACGGCCGGTTCGACCATTCGCACGTGCGTCGCCCGCATGGCCGAGGCCACACCCGCCTCCTTCACCTGCTGCAGCATGTTCTCGTACAACTGCCGGTTCGTATCGGCTTCGCGAGACAGCAGTTTGTAGTAGATCAGCTTCGAGCTTTGGTCGGTAACGATCTTCGATTGTGCCGCATGGGCGTTCTGCAACATCCGCTCGCGGATCTTCGACTGATCGTATTCATTTTTGATGCGGCCCAGAATGTTCGCTTGTTCGGTGCGAAGCGTCTCGCCGAGCTGGGCAATCTGCTCGTTCAACTGCTGCATAGTGGGATAGTCCGGCCGGTAATGCGCGCTCAGCTCCAGCTGCCGTGAACGCAGGTCGGTCCGCTTTTGCTGATAGGCGCGCAGGTTTCCGTCGTTCAGAACGTCCGGCAACGTATCCGGCTTGGCCGATGTCGCAATCGAATACCGCGACTCATTGGCCATACGGGTAGCCGTGGCCGACGAAAGCTCCTGCTGCAGCTGGCGCAGCTTTTCTTCGGCAACGCTGTTTTCTCCGGAAGAGGTCATCAACAATCCCGAAGCACGCGCATAATCCTGCAGCTGCGTCTCCGACTTCTGAAGCGTATTCCGCAGATCGGCCAGTTGCCGCTGCAGCCAGTTTGTCGTCTGCTGGTGCGATGAGTAGCGGTTGTCGAGCGACTGCTCGATATACACACTGACCAGCGCGTGGGCGTACTCGGCGGCGATCCGCGGATCGGTGGACTCGCAGGTGATCTCCACCATGCTGGTCGAATTCAGGTCGCGCACCTTGAGCGTATTGGCCGCCATCACAATGGCGCTCTCGCGGGAGGGTGCCGGCCAAAGCGGCTTCATTCCCAGCTTTTCCATCCAGCTGCTCAACCGGTCGGGACGGGCCAGCGATTCTCTCGCCGGCGCCTTTCGCAAGTACGCCATCGTCTCGGCGCGCAGGACCCGGCTCTGGAGAATCCTCATCTGGTTCTGAACGTAGGCATCCCCGCTCAAGGCGATGGCATTCGCTTCGATGTTCTTCAGATTGAGAAAATTCCGGTTCGGCTCCTGGATCTCGATCAGCTCCTTTGCCTCGAAAACGAACGGTTGCGCAATTGTGTAGAGCAATCCGGCCGCTAAGCACAGGATCGTAGTCATGACAATCAGCCACCGGCTGCTCCAAGCCACTTCCCAGACATCGGCCAGGCTCTTTCCCTTCTCGATGCCCTCGTTGATATCGATGAGCGGAGGATAGTCGGCGTATGGTGCGATCGGTTCGCGCAGTGGAGCGCGGGCCACGGATGACATCGTGATATTTACCTCGATCGTGCGGCGAATTCTCCGCACAGCTGTGAAAAAAGCATTCTGATTACCGGCTGATTTCGAGCGAAATGAGAACTACGACACGTCCGGGCGTGAGATCCCGTCATGGCGCATCAAACGGCCGATCTCGAAACTCAACCTCTGAAGCTCGGCGTCGAGTTGCGAAAGCCGTGATCCGAGCGTGGACAACTCCTCGCGGTGCAGCGTTGCCTGCACGCGGGAACGGACTCTATGCATGATCGCTATCCGCGAGTAGTCCGAGACGCTGCGGGCGCTCTCTTCCGCGCAGGCTTCCTTCAGCCGCTGGTATTCTTCCATCGCCAGGCGAATGGTGACGATACGTGTTCTGGTTTTTCCGTTCTGCGCGTTTCCGTTCGGCATCAACGACTCCTCACGCGAGCATCTCCGTTCCCAACAACCTTCGAGCGAGGAGGCAGCGTGCAAATAAGAATGGTGAAACTAAAAGCTTCGGTGCTTAACGGTATTGACCGCCGCGGCATGAGGCACCGCGCTTCCACTGCGCACCGCCTGGGCCGCCTGCGCAGCAATCAGCGGATGACTCTTGGGCCCGATGTGTACAGCCCAGTCCGGGTCAATGGCAACCCGCAGAGAACGCTGTACAATCGTCACCGACACCACGAGCTCCAGTTTCTTGTTTACGCAAATTACCGTCGCATCGAGACCAGTCAGCGGCCCGGAAAGAATCCGGACCGGGTCGCCTGCGAGGAATGTATCGGATGGATGGAATACAACTCCGGAATCCACCACTTTTCGGAGCCCGCCGATCTCCTCGGCAGACACTTCCGCAAGATAACGGCCGCTCCGGACAAAATCGATTACGCCGAGCGTGTTGGCCACAACGAGGTACTCGGAAGCTTCGGTCCGGCAAAATACATATCCGGCGAAAAGCGGAAACTGCACCACCTTGAAGCGGTCCTTCCAACGCTGGCGCACGGAATAGAGCGGCAGATACTGCTCCACGCCCTTCAGTTCGAGCGACTTAGAAACCGCCTTCTCATGATTGGGTGTTGTGCGTACCGCATACCAAGCTTTGTGCATCTCCATAGCGCTCTCTTCGACCCCAAAAACCGTTTCTCAAACCGAAACAGCCGCTTTTGCCCGAGTTTCGGATTTTTGGGCAGAGCTATCGCCGCCCCACTTACAGAAGAGTTTTTTTCTTACTCGATACTGCACGCTACCGTTCCGGCATCGCTGAGACAGCGAACATTTGCCGGTCGCGATTAAGCGCCCCGTCTGTCGTGATTAAGTTCCACAATTAAAGTCAACTTATTTTCAGTTGGCTTATGGCGGGAACATACGTTATACAACGTATTCACTACGGACACTACACTACTAACTGTACAGCCTTACTACCGAATACAAATACCTTTTCTTGCCTTACTCCGTCTTCGAAGAAGCGCTACAAAAGCTACAAAAGCTGTGGACGACAACCACCACGTAGCCGGCTCAGGACTATGGACTTCCGGCAGTTCCCCGGAGCCCATCGCGATGCCGCCACTGATGCGAATAATCTGATTTCCACGACCGAATGTTGACAGCAGAATGTCACCAGTCACAGGATCGAGTGTAATGCCCTCTACGCTGGGAATTCCGCTGGCAAAGGTTCGACGGCTGGACGGAATCGGATTGCCCAGCGAATCCACCTCGTAAGCGGCAACCGAACCGTAGGTAAATTCTGTAATCAGAACGGTAGGGTTTGGAAATAATGCGGAACCGATAGGAACATACAAAATCCCCTCCGGACTGCCACCCAGAAAGATCCCCTCCGACCACGGAACTGTAATGTTGAATGTACCTGTGCCGTCGGGCTCAATATAGCCGTCATACCATCGGCTGACGCTATAAGTAGCGATCTTCAGCCGGCCGGCACCGGGAAATCCCTCTGGAACAAAAGTCATCGCTCCCACCGAGGATGCAACACCCGTCATGGGAATCAGGTTTGTCAGCTTATCCGGCGACGTGCTTCCCGGTTTGATCTGCCCAATGTGATTGTCGGGATAAGACGAGTAAAACAATACTCCATCCGGGCCGTATACCAGACTGCCATCGATACCGCCTGTCAAACCATAGGCCGCCGCGTAATACGATGCGTCTCCAGAAAACCCCGTAATATGCCCCGCAGTGTCGCGGATAACATCCACCTGCCAGATAGCGCCTGTCCGATGACCCGCGTTGCCGCCGATAAGCAGACTGTTCAAATCTCCCGGCTGCAAGGTAAGTCCACCGAAGCCGCCATGTTCCGTCTCAACACCAGCGATCGTTCCCAACACCGTCAAGTTGTATTCGCCGGCATAATACGGATCGACGACAGGACTCGCGTTGAGCGTCCGCGATCCGCACACAAGAGACAGCGAAAGGAGAGCTACCGAATACACTTGCGACGAACGAACCGCGGTCCTGGTAGTTTCGGAAAATGCCCTCAAGCGCATACTCCGATCATGAACCACACATCGGAAAAATCAACTTGCCGATGAGAAAAACGGTACTAGCTGGAACTTTCGAACTGGCGCCACCTTATATCTATCCGGAAATCGGGCTACAACTCAGCGAATACAAATTTACTTAGTTTGTGCGCGCGACTTACATGCTTCCTAGTCGTATGCTCTTGTATTCTAATGTTCGAATCGCCGACCATTGTGAAATGATTAGCTAGCATTTGTAGTACATGACCGTTGGCGCTCTACGAAAGCGCGAACGAAAAAAATTCTCCACCTAGGAGATTAGTCGTGGCCTACGGTCGAAAAAGAACTAGTACTGTTGCGGTAAGACCGGCAACTCGCCACGCAGCGCTGCTCGCGCTTCCTTCATGATGGTAAGACAATACGCTGCGGCTGACGCCCAGAAGGGGATGTTCCGGCGGCTCGTAGTTGCATCGTCGGGCCGCTCGAAGGGACGACCGATATGCGGAGGGAGTGGTCCCAGCGTCACCTTAGCGCGTTCGGAAGGTCTTGCTCTCGATCAGCGCCAGCACCAGGTCTCGCGCGCCGTTGCCCTTCTCCCGGTTCTCCCGGACGATCGCTTCGAGCTCCTTCTCCTCCGCGTAATTCGGCACCCTGCCCGTAGCGTAGGTCATGAGCTTCTCGGAGAAGCACTGGGAAAAATAGTCGATGTTGCGCACGAGCCACCGTTTCAGGTCCGTCACATCCTCAACCTTAGTCCCGTCCGGGAGCGTCGCGGCCGATTCAATCGGCGCGTTTGACTTTGGCCACTCCTCGCGCCAGCGGCCCACTGGGTCGAAGT
>CAYTVP010000118.1:0-4166 GCA_964441675.1 uncultured Solibacteraceae bacterium
CGTATGAACAACCTCCGCCTCAAGGAGAAAAGTTGTTGTATCCGACCAGTTCCGAACCGAAACCTCGATCGTCCTCCCGGGCCGCGTGGAACCGTCATTCTCGATCCTGGTGAACGAGCAGGGTCCGGCAATGCAGGAAATTCGCGCATTGCGGAACTCATTATTTTCGCCGGCATCGATCGACTCGGTCCGTACTGTGGCTTTCCATTTGCGGTCCGGAGAGCAGGGCGGCGACCCTCCGCACGGAACATTGCCCGTATTCACTACTTCGAATGTTCTCGCCGCGCTGGCAATGGTCTGCGTAGTGGGAGCCTTGACGGCATAGCGGACGCGCAGGCTGCTTAAAGCGAGCTCCGCGCGGGTTTTCGCCTCCGCCGGCGCTCGCGGCAGCGGCTTCAAGCGAAGAATGTAAAGCTGATCGGCGGCCGTCTTATCGATCGTTAGCGGTTCGAAATTCGGATGCCGGATCTCCAGCGTAATTGAAGTACCCGGATCGACTTCCGGGCGAAGACGCAGCGCGAACTCACCAGACGGATCGGATTTCACCGTCCCGGTGCTGAAACCGTCTCTGGCAAAGATCTCCGCGCCGCCGATCGGCGACTGCTTCCGGGGATCCGGGTCGTCGCGGAGGATTGCGCCAGTCAACTGGCGGATCGGCCGTGGATAGGAAAGCCGTGCCGAAACGATCGCAACCAGAATTGCCGCGACTACTCCGAATGCTGTCAGAACTACTCTTCGTCCGCTTCCGGTCATTGTGGCGATTGCCCTACGACGATTCTAATCACGGTTTGCGAGCCGGCCCAGAGCCGCCCGGTCGCCGAGTCGTCTAAATTCGTCTAAATTAAAGAGGAACGCCTTCGATAAGATGCGGCGCCGGCAACTTCTCCAGCAGATGCTCCGGACAGGTGCCACGGTGCCGTTCGCGGCTTGGAACCTGGGAGCGAATCAACCGATACCACAAGGGGACACTGCGCCTGCTCCTCCCGCGCATACCGACATCCTTCCGCTTTCTCCTGAAGACGATGCCCTGCTTGACGAAATTGAACGCGCCTGCTTTCTGTATTTCTGGGAGCAGGCGGACCCGGAAACCGGGTTGGTGCGTGATCGCTGCAACGTCCGGAGGCCGGTCAGTACGGAAGTTGCCAGCATTGCCGCCACCGGATTCGGCCTGACCGCTCTTTGTATCGGCCAAAAGCGCGGCTACATTTCGTTCATTGATGCGCGGGATCGGGCGATGGATACGCTTCGTTTCCTTGCGAGGACAATGCCCACGCATCGAGGCTTTTATCACCATTTCATAAACGTTCGGACGGGTTTGCGCATTTGGGACTCCGAGATCTCGTCGATCGATACAGCGTTGCTCCTATGCGGCGTGCTGACCTGCCGCCAACACTTTAAGTACGCCGAAATGACGCGGCTTGCTTACGAGATCTTCAATCGCGTCGACTGGACCTGGGTGTCGGAAGACACCACATTGCTGACGCATGGCTGGACTCCCGAGGTGGGTTTCCTCCCGTACCGATGGGACGATTACAGCGAACTGATGATGATGTATCTGCTGGGCATCGGATCCTCGGCGCATCCGCTGCCTGTGGATACCTGGCATGCCTGGAAGCGAACCACGTTTGAATACCACGGTATGCGCTATATCGGCTCGTTTGCGCCGCTTTTCGTCCATCAATACACACAAGCCTGGTTTGACTTCCGGGGGAAGCGCGATCGCTATACCGATTACTTTCAGAATTCGGCGATTGCCACTGAAGTACACCGGCAATTTTGCCTGGATTTGCGGGATCAGTTTCCGAGCTACAGCGAAGACCTATGGGGAATCACGGCATCTGATTCCGACAGAGGTTATGTGGTTTGGGGCGGGCCGCCGGAGATGGGTCCGATCGACGGCAGCATTGTTCCCAGCGCCGCCGCCGGATCGCTCCCATTTCTACCGAAGGAAACGTTGCGTGTCCTCAGAACGATTCGCACCCAGTATGGCGATGCCTGGAGCCGCTACGGTTTTGTAAACGCCTTCAATCCGCTGAAGAACTGGTACAACAACGATGTCGTCGGCATCGATACCGGAATCACAATGCTCATGGCGGAAAACCGCCGTACCGGCTTTGTCTGGGAAACCTTTATGCGGAATCCGGAAGCGCAGCGCGGACTGAATAAAGCCGGGTTCAAATCCTACTAGCGCTTATTGCGGGCAAGCGCGCTATCCACCGACCAGGGACCCCCTCCGACGGCCGATAGATACAGGAAGATGAAACAGTAAAGCGCCGCGAGTTCTCCCTGGTTTACCAGCGGGAAGAATCCCTGCGGGGCATGCTGCATAAAATATGCGACCGCCATCTGGCCAGCCAGCACAAATGCAACAGGACGGGTGAACAGACCAAGAAGCAGCAGAAGGCCCCCGAAAAACTCCAGAATTCCGGCAACCAGGACGAGCGTCGGCAGTTGGCCTGGTCCCGGTAGGGGAAGATCAAACAGCTTTTGACTGCCGTGCGCCATAAACAGGAACGCCGAGACAATCCGAAGGGCAGATAACAGACGCGGTGACCACGTTGCGGGAATGGAAGCCGTAGAGTCAGCCATGGTTTTCCGATGATAGTGGAATTCCCTTGTAAATAGTCTGGGCTCGATCTGGCGGACATCACGAGCGGGACTCAACTCATCAGATACGTCCTACATTCCGGTAGCGCCGCCGTGTCTCAGGGGCGAGATCACTCGCCCCTGGGCGACTACCCCCGATCAATCGGCGATCAACATTCGCGGGTCCGGATTGGTTTTGGCTACACAGCGGAGTGCACATGTATGGTCCGTCCCGACTCACAGCCGGGCTTCGTCAGGCTGGGGGACAGCGCAGGCGCTCGTCAGGAACGAGGGGTAGCCGTTCGCCTTCTCGGCGGTGAGCAATTCGCGGTACAGCCGGATGCCGCCCAGGTAGAACATGACGCTCTGCTTCTTCCCGGGGATGTTGGCACCGATGATCCACGACGCGACCTGCGGGAGGAGCGTTTGATTCGCGATGTTCAAGCACGTCTCGGTCCAGGCGGTCTCCGTCTCCGGCTTGACGTCGATCCAGCCGGGGCCGGTGGCTGAGACGTTCCCGATCGTCTGGGCGATCCACTCCACCTGGGTCTCGATCGACGGCGGCATGTTCGCAAACGGGCCGTTCGGGCCAATGATCATGAACAGGTTCGGGAAGCCGCTGGTGGTCATACCGAGGTAGCTCGTCGCGCCGTTTCGCCAGTGCTCTTTGAGGCTCTCTCCGTCGCGGCCCTGGATGTTGACACGGACGTAGTTTCCTTCGATTGCGTCGAAGCCCGTGGCGCAAACGAGCACGTCGATCTCGTGCAGCGTGCCGTCCGCGGTCACAATGCCCTTCTCGGTCAGGTGGCTGATGGGGTTCTCATCGATCCGAACCAGCCTGACGTTGGAACGGTTGAAGGTCTCGTAGTAGCCGGAGTCGCACACCGGTCGCCGCGCATACAGGTCGGTTGGTGTGAGCTTGCGAGCGGTCTCGGGATCGCTGACGATCGCTGAGATCTGGCGACGGATGAACTTGGCCGCTTCCTCGTTCGCGGCCGCGTCGGTCGTAATGTCGCAGAACGTCTCGAACATGAAGCGGTAGCCGCCACCCGTGTCCCATGCGCGCTGGTAGACCTGCTCCCGCTCCTCTGCAGAGACGCTGAATGTCGTGACGGTGCTCTCCTCGAAGCCCAGGGCGAGGCTGGAGCTCCACACCTGCTCCCAGGTGGCTTCGAAGTCATCCCTGTGAGCCCGAAGCTCCTCTGGGGTCAGCTCCCTGTTCCCTGCCGGGACGCTGTACTGCGGTGTGCGCTGGAACGAGGTCAGGTAGCCGGCGATGGAGGCGGTGGCGGTGATCACCTGGTTTCCCGTCGAGCCGTTGCCGATGACCCCTACGCGCTTGCCGGTCAGATCCAGATCCTCGGGCCACATGCCGGTATGCACCAGCCGGCCCTCGAACGTTTCCATTCCCGGCAGCTCGGGGAGGTTAATCGCAGACACGAGCCCCAGACCCGTGACGAGGAACCTGCATACGAAGGTGACGCCCCGGTCGGTGCGTACAGTCCAAGTCCCTGAATTGTCGTCCCACTCGGCGGCGGTCATGCCGGTCTGGAGTTGGATGTGTTCGCGAAGGCCGTAGC
>CAYTVP010000118.1:4176-7269 GCA_964441675.1 uncultured Solibacteraceae bacterium
CTACGACACCGTTGAGATACTCGAGGATCTCGGGCTGGCGCACCAACCTGGTCGTCCACAGGGTCTGCTCGTAGAGCTCCCGGTCGAATGAGTACTGGTAGACGAAGCTCTCGGAGTCCGACAGGGCACCTGGATACTTGTTCCAGTACCAGGTTCCGCCCACCCCGGCGGCCTTGTCGATGGCCACGGCATCAAGGCCCAGGTCGTTGTGCAGCTTGTGCAGCATATAGATCCCACCGAAGCCTGCGCCTACGACGAGAACGTCGAGCTCGCGGATCTGGTCAGAGACAGTGTCGTTCATCGCGGATTCTCCCTGGTACTTCGACTTTCGTCGTCGTACTGCACTCGTGGAACCATCGCGAGCGACCGAGCGGGAGTAGATGTGTTCTGATCTGGAACAGCCTCCGGTGAGAGCGGCTGCCACAGATTGCGCTCGCTTTAAACCAAGGCGCGACCCGGAGTCGCGCTTCCCGCCCGACCTCGTATGCTAACCCGTTTCCCGATGTCGGTAACGTCGTCAAGGCTATCAGAAGCGAGGAGGTTACGCTCGGACCCATCATTGGCGAGGGACACCCGCTGAAACTACGCAGGTGCGCCGGAGTCTTGCAATCTACCATTGACCGGTTATTTCGGCTATGCGGAAGTGGACCTTCGGCGATGCTCGAAGCGGTAAGGTCCTCCCTGACGGCGTAGTGGCTACCAATCCCGCTTGGAAAGTCCCGATATCGGAAAGTGCGCCTAGTATATTGAGATCTGACAGTCGCGAACACAGCCGACACAGCAATCTGCAAGATGAAGTTTCAGCTTACAAATGAAGATCCTTTTCTTTTCTGACATCCATTCCGACCTTCGCGCTCTGGAGAGCTTGATGGCCACGGAAGCGGACCATTATTTTGCAGTAGGCGACTTGGTGAACTTCCAGAAAGGTCTCGATAAGGCAGGCGAAATTCTTCAGAGGCGTGCCGGGAAAGTGTCGGTCGTTCCCGGCAACCACGAAACGGAAGACGACATCGCCCGGCTATGCGAAAAGTTCGGATTGAATGCGATGCACCGGAAAACGATGCAGGTGGGCGCCTATCAACTGGCTGCTCTCGGCTATTCCAATGTGACGCCCTTCAATACACCCGGTGAATACACGGAAGAGCAATTGGCGGAGTATCTCGAACCTTTTTCCGATCTGAAGCCGTTGATTCTCGTATGCCATACTCCACCGATCGGTACTCCGCTCGACGAAGCCGGACCGGGGAAACACTTTGGTAGTAGCGCCGTAAAGGAGTTTATTGACACGCATCAGCCGGAGTACTTCTTTTGCGGGCACATTCACGAGGCGGGCGGCGTGGAAGCAACTCTCGGAAAGACACGGGGACGCAATTTGGGAAAGAAAGGATTTCTGCTGACGGTTTAACCGGCTTTGGTATTCTGAGTATTCGTATGACGCTCGAAGAAATCGAACGCGAATACACTGTGCTCCGCCAGCAGGCTGAAGCTGTGCGGGGCTATCTTTGACGCCTCCACTAAGCGCTCCCAACTAGAAGAACTGGAAAAAATCATCTCCGATCCGGCGTTCTGGGATAGTCCTGAAGCCAGCCAGAAGGTGATGCAGGACCGGAAGAGGCTAGAGGAGTCTCTGTCGGAAGACAAAAGCATTGCCGCGGCGACGGATGACCTGGATACTCTCCTCGAATTGGCCCGGGAGGGAGAGAACGTCACTGGAGAACTGGCGACCGAGTTGACCGGCTTCCAACAGCGGCTCGAAAAGCTGGAAACTCGTATGCTGCTCTCGCGGGAGAACGACCGCCTGAGCGCGATCGTCACCATTCACCCCGGCGCCGGGGGCACCGAAAGCCAGGATTGGGCGGAAATGCTGCTCCGCATGTATCTGCGTTGGGCGGAGCGTATGGAATTCCGGACAGAGATTACCGATCGGGCCGAGGGCGATGGGGCGGGAATCAAGACCGCGACCTTCGAAGTAGAGGGCGAATACGCATACGGCTTGCTGCAATCGGAAGTGGGCGTGCACCGGCTGGTGCGTATCTCTCCGTTCGATTCCAACGCGCGGCGCCACACCTCGTTTGCGTCTGTATTTGTTTATCCGATGATCGATGACGATGTCACGGTCGAGGTCAAGGCGGATGATCTTCGTGTCGATGTATTCCGGGCGTCGGGTGCGGGCGGTCAGCATGTCAACCGCACGGAATCGGCTGTGAGGATGACGCACATCCCCACCGGCATCGTAGTTCAGTGCCAGAACGAGCGCAGCCAGCACAAGAATCGCGCCAGCGCGATGAAACAGCTGAAGGCGAAGTTATATGAGCACGAGATGGCGAAAAAGCGGGTGGAGCAGCGGAAGCTGGAAGACACAAAACTCGAGATCAACTTCGGCAGCCAGATTCGCAGCTACGTTTTGGCGCCATACCGGATGATCAAAGACCACCGCACGAAGCTGGCCGTCGGAGATGTCGATCGTGTCTTGGACGGCGATCTCGAAGCATTCATGCGCGCTCACCTGGTGTTTAAAAAGACTGGAAAAACCGTCGCACCCACGGATGGCAAAGACGATCTCGACGTCTGATCTGGCAAAAGCCGCCCAGATCATACGCGAGGGCGGCCTGGTCGCATTTCCCACGGAGACGGTTTACGGACTCGGCGCCAATGCCCTGGACGAGCGCGCGGTCGACCGCATTTTTCGCGTCAAGGGACGACCGGCTACCAGTCCGTTGATTGTCCATGCCGACAGCCTGGCGATGGCGAAGTCGCTGGCCGCTGAGTGGCCCCCGGCAGCGGAGCACCTTGCGGCCGCGTACTGGCCAGGTCCGGTGACGCTAGTGGTTCCGAAGGCGGCTTGCATTCCAGATCGCGTAACTGCGGGACTGCCGACCGTCGGGCTGCGTGTCCCGTCGCATCCCGTTGCACTGGCGTTGATCCGCGAAGCCGGCGTCCCCATCGCGGCCCCCAGCGCGAATCGCTTCACCGGGCTCTCTCCGACCGAAGCCCGCCACCTGGATACAACACTTGCAGACTTTGTGCTCGAAGGGGAACCTGCCGAAGTCGGGATCGAATCGACGGTGGTGGCCATCGACGGAGACCGGATCA
>CAYTVP010000118.1:7279-11749 GCA_964441675.1 uncultured Solibacteraceae bacterium
CGTCCCGGAGTCGTGACGATTCCGGGCGCGCTGCCGGCTGAGGCGCTCGCCGAAGCCCATATGTCGCCGGGTTTGCACCCGCGGCACTATTCGCCGAAGACGAAACTGATCCTGGGCTCTGCGCCCACCGAGGGCCGCGGGTACGTCCTGCGCCTCGGCAGCAATCCCAACCTCGCGGCCCGGCTGCTCTATTCGCAGCTCCATGACGCGGATCGTCAGGGATACGACTGGATTTCCGTCGAGCTGCCGCCGGATACGCCGGATTGGGCCGGTGTACGCGATCGTCTGATCCGCGCGGCAGCGGAATAACGTTTCTACACTTCTTCCTGCGCGGCGGCCAGGTCTTCCGGGCGCCCAATATCGCGCCAAATACCGGTCAGCGGATGCAGCAAAACTTTTCCGCGGGCAACCAGCGATTCGACCGCGCTCGTAATCTCATATTCGCCGCGCGGAGACAACGGCACGCGATCGATATCGCCGAAAACGGATGCACGGAACGTGTAAATACCGGCGCTGTTCCAGTTGGTGGTGGAAGTTCCGGGAGGAGGCTTCTCGATGATGCGCGTAACCACGCCATCCGGCGCGTAAACGGCTGCGCCCTGCCACGGATCGTCCACATGCCGCACGGCGGCGACGGCCAGAGCATCAGGATCGTTCGATAACTTGGTGTTCATCTCCGCGTAGTCGGCGCTATCCACCAGAATGTCGCCGAACGTAAAGAGAAAATCGTCGTTCCCGATGAACTCGCGCGCGAGAGCTGTTGCGCGAGCGGTGCCGTTTACAACGTCCTGACGGAAAAACTGCGCTTGGCCCGCGAAATGGCTCTCGATTGTGTCCGCGCGGTAGCCGGTGACGATGGCGAATTCTGTCACTCCTGCGTGGCGCAACCGATTCAGGATATGCTCCAGGATCGGTTTGCCGCGGAGCGCCAGCATGGGCTTCGGCAGATCGTCGGTTAACGATTTCATACGGGTGCCGCGCCCGGCGGCTAGAATAACTGCTTTGCGTATCAACGCTTAAGTTGCATCCTTTATCTAAGTTATTAAGAGCGCCTGGGGTAAACTGGCTCGACAGCGCCTAATTCAAGGCCTTGAATGCGTAAACAGTCAATTATTCTCAGCGTATCTAATGCCACTGTTGACGGTTCGACAGCGATTGTCCATTGGACGTTGACCGGTTCCTCCCGTTTCCTTAACAACTTGCCGTTCGAAGTCCGCTACCTGGATCGAACACTATCACCGCTGGACATGGGGCCCGCGCCGAGCCTACTTCGCCCTGCGCTCTTTGCATTCCTTTCGGTTACGGTCCCGCTTCTGTGTCTTGAACACCAGACAGTTGTGATCGATCTTCCCCACTCGCTCACCGGCTATGATTCAACATATTTCGAACAACTCCTCCAACGCCTGGGACTGAAGAGCAAGGTGATTTGGCAATTGGGGAATCAGGTGCTACCGGCAATGCAGTATGCAAATACCGAAAGCGGTCGCGTCGGTCTGCTGTATGGGGGTGGAGTGGAAAGCAACAGTGCCCTTTCCCGGCTGATCGATAGAAATCCAATGCTGCTCTCCGTTATTGGTGAGCGCTGGATGAACAATCCCATCGCCGGTCGAACGGTAAAGTATCAGCTTGAACAGGATCTTTGCGACGACTTCGGGTTGGATATCGGCTACGTTGCGCAGAACGGCCGCGAAATCATGAAAACGAGCGACGTGCTGATGAACCATTTTTGCACTGGGGCGTTTTTTTATTGGTTGATCGCTCCCCATGCGCTGCGCGCTTCGTTACGCACATGCTTCATATCCCAAGAGCTGGAATATACGTTGATTCGCAAGTCGATGGATTATTCGCTCACGCCAATGTTTCTTTTTGAAGTGGCGCATCAAGAGGGACCGATGTTGATTCCCATTATGGGCTGGTATTCCTCGGTCGAGCTCCTTGATCAACTCCGTGGATCACCGTTCATTCGTTATCTCTATTCTTGTTTCAAGAACACGGATCGGCGCTGGTGTGGCGAGTGCACGAAGTGCTACCGCGTGAGTGAATTTTGCAAGCGGCTTGGGATTCCGCTTGAGTTGATCGGGATGCCGGAGGGCATTCCATCCGGCTCACGCGAAGGCACGCGGCTGTATGAATTGCATTGGCGCACCGCGGATCTGTTGTACCCACGCGCGGATGAAGAGCTCTACCCACAAACGGATTTGATATTGGCTGATATTTGCCAGCAAGAGCGCTATGAGCTGCGAAATGTTGCCTTCAATCATTTCGCGCAGGAGAAAGGCAACATCAATCTTCACCCGAACGACCCCATGGCTCCACCGGCGGAACTTCATCTATACGAAGTTCCATTCGATGGTCAGAATACTTTTCGTGCTACCGCCGAAGTTCGGAACTCCGCCTCTGCCCCGATTGTCTTCCGGGTCGAGGTGTTAACGAATGACGAAAAATCCATTGCGAGCGGTGAAGTGGTTGTTGGCGGCGGTGATAGCGATGTATTAATGTTTACGATGCCGCCATTGTTTGAGGCTGCGCACGTGGTGCTCTCGACGCGCATGGCCGAGAGTGCGCAGAGCGCGCACTGTGCCTGGGCGTTTTTCAATCGACCCCTCTTTCTTCGTGGACCGGCTGCTAGCTAATGGGCGGGCAATCCCTCGATCCAGAGGATTGGCAAGAGTTTCGAAAGCTATGTCACGAGGCGCTTGATGAAGTCATTGATTACGTTCGTGACGTTAAGCAGCAGCCTGTGTGGCGGCCGGTCCCGGAATCAATCCGAGAACAACTCTCTGAGGAAGGGCCGCCTTCTGGACCAACAGAGTTGAAGCGCGTCTACCAGGAATTCCGCCAATCCATTCTTCCATACGGTGCGGGCAATATTCATCCTCGCTTTTGGGGTTGGGTGCATGGAACGGGAACTGCGGGAGGAATGCTGGAAAGCATGCTGGCGGCAGCCATGAACCTAAACTGCGGCGGACGTAATCACATTGGGTTGTACGTTGAGCGGTGTGTTCTTGGGTGGTGGAAACAGCTTTTCGGCTTTCCCACCCACGCCAGCGGTCTTCTCACAACAGGAACATCGATGGCCAACCTCATTGCCCTGGCGGTGGCTAGAAATACAAAAGCCCATTACCCGGTCCGGGATGAAGGGTTAAACAGCGAGGTTCGGCTGATCGCCTATACATCGAAGGAAGCACACGAATCCGTCTCAAAAGGATTGGAGCTTCTTGGTATCGGAAAGCGCAACCTGCGCAAGATTGACGTCGACTCAGACTACCGGATCAATATAGAACACTTGCGTTCGCAGATCGCAGAAGATCGGAACGCTGGGTTGGTTCCATTCTGCGTTGTCGGGGCGGCGGGCACCGTGAATACTGGCGCAGTGGATGACTTAGTCAGCCTTGCAACCGTTTGCCGGGACAATCAGTTGTGGTTTCACGTAGATGCTGCCTTCGGTGGCCTTTGTATTCTGAACGAATCCTTAGCTGTCCGGCTGCGCGGGATCGAGCAAGCCGATTCGATAGCCTTTGACTTCCATAAGTGGATGTATGTGCAATACGCAGTCGGTTGTGTTCTGGTTCGTGACAGCGACGTCCATAAAGCTACATTCCTGGCTCGTGCCGAGTATCTTTCGGCTGAAGAGCGCGGACTGGCGGCGGGGGGCGAGTGGCCATGCGATTTTGGTCCGGACCTTTCCCGTCCGTTCTACGCCTTAAAGGTTTGGTTCGCCATGAAAGAACACGGAACCGAGCGTCTGGGAGCAATGGTTCTGCGGAACTGCGAGCTAGCAGAGTATTTGAAAAGTCTGGTACAAAGCCACCCTGAGCTCGAACTGGTAGCCGGAGACCTAAATATAGTTTGTTTTCGGTACAGTGGGGCCCATGACCGTATAGCAAACAAATTGAACAAGGATCTTGTTGCCGATATCCAGGAGTCCGGCTTGGCGGCACCATCCTTAACGGAATTGAGAGGGCGGTGGGTGATTCGGGTAGCAATCACCAATCACCGCAGCAGCAAGGAAGACCTGAACATTCTTGTAGATGGCGTTATCGAGTACGCCCGAAAACGGCTGGAAAACCCATTGCAACGCGGGTAACTCTGATCCTTCAACGAGATTCCCGAAGGCAATGTCACTTTGCGTATCAATTCTCATGACGCCGTGAGTGGTCCGTCGGCGTCCTTGCGAACGTTCCCGCGAGTATTATAGTCAGGTACACAACCTACTGCGGCTATATGCACCGACTAACAGCCTTTGCAGGATTGGGTCCTTTCAAAGAAACAGTTATTACAAGGAGTCAAACCCAGCGCACGTGTGCGTCTTACTCTCAGTGTTGCAAAAGCAATGACTGATGGCACTTATACATGCATCAGTGCAACAGCTTTCTGTAAACTGAGCATCCTTACATTTTCCTTGTAGTATGCAACCACTAGGAACTTGTTGAAAAATGCTGATTCGCCGGTAGCCTGAAAACATTTTTT
>CAYTVP010000119.1:0-2974 GCA_964441675.1 uncultured Solibacteraceae bacterium
TGAACAGAGAATAAAGCGTCAGGATTAGTGTTCCGCTAGCTGTCAAGAGCACCATCGCTGCCGCGACTTGTCCAGTGATCAGCAGCTCGCGAAAGCGAATGTTCCATCGTTCGCCGGCGACCCGATCGCTGCCTTGCCGCAGAGTTCGTTCCAGACTATGGCGCGTGCCAGCGAGCGCCGGAACCGCTGCGGCTAGACTACCTGCCGTGATGGAAAGGACGCCGCAGAAAACGAAAACGCTCGGGCTCATCACGGGTGGACCCAGAGCGAAGGAGCTGGATGGCAGAGCACGCTGGAACGCCTCGATTATTACCTTCGCCAGTACGCCGCCCAGAACACATGCGGCACCGCCGATCAACAGTCCCTCTGTTAAGATCTGCGTCGCCAGCCACGAGCGAGAAGCGCCCAAGGCCGCGCGAACTCCCAATTGATGCTGCTGCCTCGCCGTACGCGCGCCAAGGATGCCGCTCACGTTTGCACACGCAGCCAACAACAGCACACCCACGGCGACGGCCACTAATGAAAGAGTGCCCTTCATCCCTTCAGTCAAAAAGCTGCCAAGTGGCACCAGAGAAATCGCGTGTCCGGTATTCTCCTTGGGGTGCTCGCGAGCAAGACCAACGGCTATTGCATCCAGGATGTCTGTCGCCGCCGAGAGCGACACACCATCCTTCAGTCGCGCAAGTGCCCAGAAAACGCGGAAGTCTCGACCTAATGCGGATGAAGTTCCATAACTCTCCGCCGGAGTCCAAACTTGTATGTCATCGATCGGGAATCGAAAGCTTGCTGGCAGTACTCCGGTGATCTCATAAGCCTCACCGTTTAGAACAGCCACTTTCCCGACGATTGACTGATCCATCTGAAATCGACGAGCCCAAAGCTGATGACTGATAACGGCTCTCTTTTCACGTCGAGGCAAGTTGAGGTTGCCCAGCAGCGGCTGTACGTCCAAGATCGAGAAAAAGGATGACGAGACAAATCCGCCGCGTACGCGCTCTGCAGTGCCTCCGCCGGAGATTGCCATTGTTTGCGAAGCGAATGCGCTAATTCCGGCCAAAGCGGGACTGCGTTCCCGCCAGTCGTCGATATTTGGAAGCGATGTTGGTCCGCGCCCTGACTTGGTGGACTCGAAGAGCAGCACAAGCCGTTCTGGATGGGAGAAGGGCAGATCGCGCAGGAGAACTGCTTCGCATAGGCCGAAGACAGCAGTAGCCGCGCCGATTGCTGCTCCCAACGACAGAACGGAAACCAGCGCTACTGTGCGATCGCGGAGCAGGGAGCGAATTCCAAATCGAAGCTTGCTCCAAAGCAAGTCAAGCAAGTTGATACTTCGCTGCTCGCGATGATCCTCTCGCATTCGCATCGATGATCCGAATTCCCGTTGTGCCGCACGCCGTGCTTCCTGAGGAGATAATCCGGAAGCTTCGTACTGCTCTGCAAGCAAATCAAGGTGCAGGTCAATCTCGCTATTTAGCTGCTTCTCAAGTCGGCCGTGACGAAAGACAGCAGTGATGCGTTCGATGGCGACGCGTAAGCGCCACATTAGCTTGTGCCTTCCATGATGCGATTCACGATGGCAGTGGTCCTAGCCCAGTTTTCGGCCTCGTGTTCCAGTTGCTTTTTGCCCGAGCGGGTGATGGCGTAGTATCGCGCTTTCCGGCCGTTGTCGCTGGTGCCCCACTTGCTCGAAATCCAGCCTTTTTGGCCGAGACGAACCAGTGCCGGATAAATGGTTCCCTGATTCAGCGCGAGCAGGCCCGCGGAGACTTGTTCGATGCGCCGGGCAATTCCAAAACCGTGCAATGGTCCGAGCGTATCGAGCGTCTTTAGGACCATCAGGTCCAAAGTTCCGTAAGGAACTTCCTTCTGCGCGGGGGGCATGGCTTCTCCTGTTGTCTGACAACAGATTAGTCGCCGTACCTGTAGAAAGTCAACAGGAAATTGAATTACGGGGATACTATGCCAAATCCCAGGGTTTGCGATTCTTGCGGCTCAGCATCGCACTGGCTTTGGGAGCGTCAATAAACTCTTCCTTCTGGGCATCCCAGTGAAGTTTCAACCCGGACTTATACGCGATATTGCCGAGCAATGCGACGGACGTCGACCGATGGCCGATTTCGATTTCGGCGTTCGGCGTTTTCCGCTCGCGAACACATTCGATGAAGTGTGCAGTGTGATCCTTCGTCGGCTCCGGAACGTTCTCATAAAAGACCTTCACGTCCTTTGAAGGCTTGAATCGCGGAGTTGCCGCCTCCGGGTAAATCGCCCAGCTAATCCGCTCAGCAAAAATAGTGCCTTCGGTCCCGTAAAACGCCATGCCGTTCGGCTGATCGTACTCGCCGCGGCCGTTGTAGTATTTCGGACCGACTTTGGCGGCGCCCATACCGAACCCGTTCAGGTTCGAGCCTTCGTAGGTGGCAATGAAACCGTCATACTCGTACGTCACCTGCAGGAAATCGGGAACATCACCCCCGTCGTTCAATAAAAACCGGCCTCCGGACGCACTGATCGTCTTCGGCGCTGTCACGCCCATGATTTGCTGCATGGTATCCAAGCGGTGATTTCCGAAGTCCGTGATATAGCCGCCCGAGTAGTCGTAAAAGTAGCGATAGGTCGAAAGAAAGCGGTTCGGATTGAACGGAACTTTGGGTGATGGCCCCAGGTACATATCCCAATCAAGGCCTTCGGGCGGATCCTGATCGGGTTTCCGGCCCATTCCATTCGGCGTAAGATTTGCGAAGTTCCACACGCGGACGTACTTTACCTGACCGATGTCTCCGCGCTTAATCATTTCTGCAATCTTGGGAAAGTGTTTGGCTGAACGGTGCTGTGTTCCCGTCTGGACGATGCGTTTATATTTCCGTGCGGCGTCTACCATAGCGCGACCTTCGCGAATGGTCAGCGATACGGGCTTCTCAACATAGACATCTTTTCCGGCCTGACAGGCAAGGATCGTGGGCATCGCATGCCAGTG
>CAYTVP010000119.1:2984-4460 GCA_964441675.1 uncultured Solibacteraceae bacterium
GGTCCGGTGTTGATACCATGACGGCATCGACATCCTTCATCTCCAGCAGCTTCCGGAAATCTTTGAACGATTTTGCATCCGGTCCGGCCCATTCGCGTGCAATGCCGGCATTCTTGTCGTAAACATCTGCGACAGCGACAAAGTCGCATGGTGACGATTCGCGCATCAGCCGGGCCACGTAGCGGCCTCGCCCGCCGCAACCGATCAATCCAACATTTACGCGTTCGTTGGCTCCCCTTACCCGGGAAGCCGAGAGGGCTGTAGCAGCTACGAATGTGCGCCGGTTCATGGCGCTGATTCTATCCTAAGTATTCAGTGAAAAAATCTCTCGCTTCCTGGCTGTTGGCGTTAGCGGCTCTCACGGCAACAGCTGCACCTCCGCAGCGGATCATCTCAACCGCGCCCTCGATCACGGAGATGTTGTTTGCGCTTGGGCTCGGCGACCGCGTTGTCGGCGTGACAACGTATTGTCACTACCCGCCGGAAGCGTTGAAGAAACCGAAAATCGGAACTTACTTGCAGCCAAACTTCGAGGCAATCCTGGCCGCGCGGCCGGACTTGGTGGTTGTGGTGCAAAACCCGGTCCGTTTGGCAGAGCGTATCTCCCGGCACGGCCTGCCGGTCGTAGAACTCGGCAAAGAGACGGTGGCCGGCGTTGCCGAATCAATCGAGCGGCTGGGCCGCGCTGCCGGTGTTGAGGATCGAGCGCGCCGGCTGAATGAAAAAATCCGCACCGACTTGCAGGACATCGAGCGCCGAACAGCCAATCTCCCACGCCGTTCCCTTATGTTCGTGGTCTCCAGATCGCCGGGACGGTTGGAAGCGTTGATGGCTGCCGGGCGGGAATCGTATTTGAACGAACTGATTCGGATTGCGGGAGGACGCAACGCTTTCGAAGATGCGCAGGGATCGTACCCGAAGATTTCGATCGAATCCGTCCTGGCCCGGAATCCGGACGTCATTGTCGACATGGGGGAGATGGCGGATACCACCGGAGTGACCGACGAGCAGAAGAGCGCTGTCGTGCGATTGTGGCAGAGCCAGCGGACGCTTGCGGCCGTTCGGCGTGGACACGTTTATGCGGTGGCGTCGGACATCTTTGTTGTGCCCGGCCCACGGATGGTGGATGCGGCTCGGGCCTTCGCAAAGTTCCTCCATCCCGAGGCCGGGTTCTGATGCTTACGCTGAAGAACGCGGGGATGCGCTACGGATCCTCGCAGGTTCTGGCCGGCGTGACTGCGGAATTTTTGCGGGGCCAGTTGTCGACTATCGTTGGACCCAATGGCGCGGGGAAATCGACCTTGCTGGGAATCCTGGCCGGTTTGAAGCTCCGCCACGAGGGCCATGCTCTCCTGGAGGACCGGCCGGTGGGGCGCTGGGATCGAGCCGCATTTGCACGCAAAGTGGGTTTTGTGCCCCAGGCGGTAAAGGTGGACTTTCCATTCACGGTCGAGCAGGTGGTGCTGATGGGCCGCA
>CAYTVP010000119.1:4470-11711 GCA_964441675.1 uncultured Solibacteraceae bacterium
TGCGGGGTGCGGCCCATCAGCACCCCGCATGCAGGCGGTCTCTTCGAGACGCCGGACGATCACCTGGCTGCCGAACGCGCGATGCAGCAAACCGACGTAATGTATCTGCGGGGCCGCGATTTCCGTTCCCTGAGTGGCGGGGAGCGGCAGCGCGCGATCCTGGCGTCGACTTTGGCCCAACTACCTGAGGCAATGCTGCTGGATGAGCCGACGACATTTCTCGATCTCAAACACCAGATCGCGATCTACCAGCTAATGCGCGAGTTGGCCGCTTCCGGGTTGGCCATCGTGGCAGTAACTCACGATCTGAACCTGGCTGCGCGATACTCCGATCGCATTCTTGTCCTGAAAGAAGGGCGTCTCGTTGCTGACGATCGCCCGGCTAAGGCGCTGACGCCGGAGATGATCCGCCATGTGTTTGAGGTGGAAGCGGCGGCAGAAATCGGCGAGGACGGATCTGTGAGGCTGTCCTATGGACGCTAGACGCTTCACGTTGACATTAGGGTGGGCAATCGCAGTGATGCTCGTGGTAGCGGCTGTGGCGCCCTTTCTCGGGTCGGCTCCAATCAGCATTTCTCGCGCTTTCGCGCGGGAATCTCCTGACTACGAGATCTTGATCTACGCCCGTCTGCCGCGCATCTGGATGGCCGCCGTAGCCGGTGCCGCGTTGTCTGTGGCAGGTGTCATCTTCCAATCTTTACTGCGCGATGCATTAGCGACGCCCTACACGCTCGGAGTTTCGAGCGGCGCCTCCCTCGGTGCGGTGCTTGCCATCGCGGCTGGGTGGCGCGAAACATTTCAGATGCCGGCAGTGTGGTTGTGCGCGATTGTTGGCGCTGGCGTTACGTTGATGCTCGTACTTGCCGCTGCCACCGAGAACCGCCGTGTCTCGTCGTTCACGCTTCTGCTGTCAGGCGTCACCGTCAACAGTATCTGCCTCGCCCTGATTCTATTTCTGCAAAGCGCGACAACTTTCGGACGTTCGCTGACCATCATGCGCTGGCTGATGGGCGGCATTGAGGCGGAACAGTACCAGACGTTGATTTGGCTGACTGTGCTGATCGTTCCTGTATTAGTTCTCATCGTGCTGCGATCGCGCGAGTGGAACCTGATGGCGGTGGGGGAAGAATGGGCCGCGTCACGAGGCATCCGCACGCAGCGCACGCTGCTGATGGGTTTTTTCGCCGGGTCGCTGCTGGCGGGTTCGATTACCGCCTTTACCGGACCCATCGGCTTCGTCGGGTTGATTGTGCCGCACGCGCTGCGATTGCGGCTGGGCGCCGATCACCGCCTGCTTTTGGCGGCATCGCCATTTGTCGGCGCCGCCTTTTTGGTTGCCTGTGACACGGTTGCCCGCACGGCGGCCGCGCCGGCCGAAATTCCGGTGGGCGTGATTACGGCGCTAATGGGTGGCCCTTTTTTCATTTGGCTACTGCGGTCGAAACGCCGGAGCCTCTGGATCTAGTTATGAAGCTCTATCTGATTCGCCATGCCGAGCCTGCCGTCACGGGCGTATTTCTCGGCTGCCGCAACGATATTCCCCTTCGCAACGGCGCACCCGAATTTCCGATCGATGTAGAAGTGGTCTACGTTAGCCCGTTGCGCCGCGCGCTCCAGACAGCGGAGGCGATTGTGGCTCCCAGGGTCGTCATCGAGGATCTTCGAGAGATCGACTTTGGAGAGTGGGGCGGGTTGTCCTGGCCGGAGATCGAGAAGCGATGGCCGGAGCTGGTGGCTGGTAGAATGCGCAACTGGTTTGGGGTGTCGCCGCCGGGAGGGGAACCCTGGTCCGGTTTTGTCGACAGGGTTCGCGGTGCGCTCAACGTGATTTTGAAGGATGAGCGGCCGAAAGCGATTGTGGCGCATGGTGCTGTAAATGCAGTGATTGGAGGGCTGCTTGACGGAGGCGATCCATCGCAGTTCAAGCAAGGGTATGCCGAAGTTACGGAGTTCGACTTTGACTCAAAAGTGTTCTAGCACGCATTATGGCGCCGCCGGGCCAGGATCTTGTGGTGCCGCAAAGTACAATGAAGGTTCCCCTTTTGATTAACAAACTAGTATTCGAGAACCTCAAGCACCGGCCTGTGCGGACTCTGCTGAGCATCCTGGCCATCGGTGTCGAGGTAGCCATGGTCCTGACGCTGGTGGGACTGAGCTACGGCATGTTGGAGGAATCGGCCCGGAGGGCCCGCGGCGTCGGTGCCGATATCATCATCCGTCCGCCGGGGACCTCGGTGTTGAGCTTGAGTTCCGCGCCGATGCCGGAAGGATTGATCGGCTTCTTCGAGAAGCAGGAGCATATCTCGCTTGCCACGGGCACCGTGGTTCATCCGCTGATATTTCCGGAATCCGTTACCGGAATTGATCTGGCCAAGTTCACGGACATGAGCGGCGGCTTCCGCTACCTGAAGGGCGGGCCGTTTCAGAACGAGTCTGACGTGATCGTTGACGAATACTATGCGCGCCAGAACAAGCTCAAAGTGGGGTCCACAGTGAACCTGATGAACCGCGATTGGCGCGTCGCGGGAATCGTGGAACCCGGCAAGCTCTCGCGCGTGTTCGTCGACATGAAGTTCTTACAGGGGCTGACCGGCAATCGCGGCAAGCTGAGCCAGATTTATCTCAAGCTCGACGATCACAACCAAACGCAGCCTGTCATCGATGAGCTGAAGAAAGAACTGAAAGACTACAACATCTATTCCACCGAAGAGCTGGTGAGCCTGATTTCCGTCAACAACATTCCGGGCTTAAAAGCGTTTATCGCGGTCATCATCGGACTATCCATCGTCATCGGATTTCTGGTTGTGTTTCTCTCGATGTATACGGCCGTACTGGAGCGCACTCGCGAGATCGGCATTTTGAAGGCAATTGGCGCGTCGCCGGCCTACGTCTTAACCATGCTGATGCGCGAGACAGCGATACTCGCCATCTCCGGGGCGATCGTGGGCATTGGCCTTAGCTTCTTGTCGCGCTGGATAATCATGACGCTGGTGCCTGCATCGCTGCAGCAGAAGATTGTTCCGGACTGGTGGTTGATCACGACAGTAATTGCCTTGGGCGGTGCACTGCTGGGTACGTTGTATCCCGGCTGGAAGGCGGCGCGCCAGGATGCGATCGAGGCGCTGGCATATGACTGAGGCTATCGACGCGATTATCCAGATCCGGGCTCTCCGTAAAGTGTTTCGCGTGGGAGAGGTGAACGTCGAGGCGTTGCAAGGTGTCAATCTAGACGTTCCGCGCGGACAATTTCTCGCGGTTGTCGGGCCATCCGGCTCGGGTAAGTCCACGATGTTTCACATCCTCGGCGGGCTTTCCACGCCAACCTCGGGAACCGTCACAATTGCCGGACGCGACTTGTCGCATATGAATGAAACCGAGCGAAATGACCTCCGCAAGAAGACCGTCGGTTTCGTGTTTCAGAAATATAACCTGCTTCCGACTCTCACCGCACGGGACAATATCGAAATCGCCCGGACCATTGCCAATACGGATGGAGAGCCTCGTGCTCCATGGTTCGAAGCAGTGTTGGAGATGCTGGGCGTTGCTCAGCGCCTGGACCATAAGCCGCGAGCGTTGTCGGGGGGTGAGCAGCAGCGCATTGCGATCGCCCGCGCGATCGTGAATCATCCGTCGATTCTTCTCGCCGACGAGCCCACCGGAAATCTGGACAGTAAGAATTCCGATGCTGTACTGAATCTTCTCCGCGAACTGAACCGCCGCAAGGGGCAGACCATCCTGATGATTACGCACAACCCGGAAGCTGCCGCATTTGCGGACCGTACGGTCCATATGCGCGACGGTCAGATTGTCGAAAATCCGGTGTAAGCGTGCGCGTTGAGCACTCAGTCTCCGAACGCCTCGCGTGGGTTGTCGATCATCAGCCTGCTGCGCCAGCCTTCGTCGAGTGACGGCAAGAATGAGCGGTAGATGAAATCGTAGCCGCGGTAGCTGCCGCCTCCCGGCTCGCCGACGTGATACCAGCCTGCATCCTGCGAGATCAACGTCCGGTGAAGCAGTCCGCGTTTCTCCATCGCTTCGACGCACTGGCGATGCCACGCAGCGGATTTTGGATTGATTCCATCAAACTCCACCCAAGCCCCGGCCCGCGCGGCGCGCGCATGAATCTCTCGATCCAGTTCGTTGTGGGCATGCACCCAGACGAATCGCCTGGGGTCTGTATGCCGCGAGATGATCTCTATTTCTTCCAACGCTGCGGCGCCGTCTCCGGTGTGCGCAGCGATGGTTAATCCGATGGCTTTTGAGCAGAGCGCCGCCGCTTCGACGACCTTCCGGTCAAGCTCGCCCAGCGGACCCTTGTTGACGCCGATTTTAATGAAGCGCGGCTTGACGCCATCAATGCCTTTTTCGAACTCCAAGATCCAGCGCCGGGCAAGTTCCGCGGAGGATTCCTGCCGCGCGAAACCCGGTAGGAACTTGTACTCGGCAGCGGCATAGAGGCCGGTATTCGTCCAGATGTCGATTCCGGTGGCGTCAGATAGACGCCGCAGGAGCTTTGGATCGCGCCCCAGGAAGTTCGGTGTGCATTCCAGCAACCGGCGGCACCCCAGCGCGTGAATCTCATCGAGTTTCGGCTTCGCGATGCGAAAGACTTCATCGGCGTTATACCGGCCCGGAGCGATCCGGTCCGCACCGATGAAATCGACCAGAACGTGCTCGTGCACAAGCGTTGTCCCGCGTTCCGCCGGAGCGGCCAACAGGACGAGAAATTCCCGGCGCGTCATTGTTTCCATGGTTTTCATGCATACCACCTCGCGGCTTTCACAAATACCACTTGCTTGAGATAGCATTGCGAAGGTGAATCCCTTTTCATTGGCGGGTAAACGTGCGCTCATCGCCGGCGCAAGCCGCGGCATCGGATTAGCTATCGCTCGTGCGGTGGCGGAAGCCGGTGCCGATACGATTCTGGCGGCACGGTCGGCGGAGGCGCTGGAGACGGAAGCTGCGGCGCTACGCGACAAAGGACTCAGCGCGTCGGCGCTTTTATTGGATATGAAGGACCGGTCGTCGCTCGACAAGGCGGCCGAGTTCGCCGGCGACGCGGATGTGCTGATCAATGTCGCCGGCACCAACGTACGCAAACGTTTCGAGACGTACACGCCAGAGGAGTATGCGCATATTTTCGAAACAAATTTGCACGGAATCGTTTCGTTAACGCAAGCGATCGGAAAGCGCATGATCGAGCGGGGGCGAGGCGGAAAGATCGTCAATATCGGCAGCTATTCTTCACAAAGAGGCATGCCTTATATCGGCGTCTACGCCATGACCAAGAGTGCGCTCGACGGCTTGACGCGCACCCTCGCCGCGGAGTGGGGCCGATACGACATACAGGTGAACTCGATCGCACCCGGATTCATCCTGACGGATCTGATCCGCAAGATGTGGGAGGCTCCGGAAATGCTCCAATGGTTAAAGGGCGGCCAGGGAAATCCGCGGATGGGTACTCCCGAGGATGTGGCGGCGACGGCGGTATTTCTCTCCAGTCCGGCATCGGACTTCATCACCGGGCAGGTGATCGCCGTGGATGGTGGCCGTTCGACGACGTCGGTATGGCCCTTCGAGCCTCAACAGTAACGAATCATTTGCTGGTCCACTCCGGACTAACGCTAACGCGCCGGAGTCTATTTCAAACGGGCGGTCTTCTGGCAGCCGGGGTGCTGATGGGGCAGGAAATTCCGGAAGCTCCCGAAAAGCCGGTGGAATTTATCTGCCCTATGGATCCCGAAGTCCGCTCGCCTTCGCCGGCGCGATGTCCGCGCTGCGGCATGAAGCTGATTGCCGGCTTGCCGGATTTCAAAGAGTTTCACGTCGACCTCAGGACGTCTCCGAAGCCCCTGAAGGCCGGTATTCCGGCTGAGGTCACCTTTCTCATGAGTGACCCGAAGACCGGGAAGCCTCTCCGCGACTTCGAGGTAATTCATGAAAAGCTGCTCCACTTATTCGTGCTGAGCGGCGATCTCGAAGTATTCGCTCATGAACATCCGGTCAAGATGTCAGGTCCGGAGTTTACCTGGAATTGGACATTTCCAAAACCGGGTATGTACCGGCTGATGTGCGACTATTACCCGCAGCAGGCCACGCCGCAGATCACCGTAAAGACGCTGTTCGTTGCGGATGGACCGGGGTCGGCGATTCCGCCGCTCGAATCGAACACTACGGCAAAGCTGGTGCTCGAGCCCGAGCAGCCGATCGCCGGGATGAGAACGCGGCTGTATATTCAACTCTCGCCCGCTCTCGGATTGAAGCCTTGGCTGGGCGCCTGGGGCCATATGCTTGTGGCGAGCAGCGACACGATCGACCTGATGCACGCTCATCCGTTTCTGGCTGATGGCGGCGAAAAGATGCAGTTCAACGTTATTTTTCCGCGGCCGGGGATGCACCGTGTCTGGGTGCAGTTTGAGCGTGAGGGAGTAGTGAACTCGACGGTTTTTGATGTGAACGTGAAGGCGTTGTGACAATCGCCACAGCCGGCGCGGTGGCCTGAATCAGCGTACCCGCGGGCAGTGTGAGCGGCTGGCGCAAAATAAAGTCGCGTTCTTCCTTCAAGGGCAGCATCAGCCAGAGAAGCGGCTCGACCGTACCGTCCGGAAGCTCAACGGTAACCTGTGTGGCTGCGCGTGCGCGAATGGCTGTCAGGAGGAGCGGCGTTTCGAGGCGGATTGGCACAGCGACTGACCGGCCTTTGGCTTCGATTGGGGCGGGGAACTTGCGCGGTTTCGGGGGCAGCAGGTTTGGATCGCCTTCGGGTGCGCCACCTTCGGCCCATTCGGCGATCAGGTTGATCTCCTCCTGAGTGAGCCCCTTATCGTTGGCGAAATCTCCGAACCCTTTCACGGCGCCCCACGGGGGCATCGTCCGTCCCGTCACTTCGTCACGAATCGCCACAGCCCACGGCCGCGCCTCTTCGTATGTCGTCAGCGCAAATGGAGCGGAGCCGCCCGCCTGATGGCAGGTCATGCAACGTTTCAGAAACAGCCGGGAAACTTCCCGGGACCAGGTGAGCTTTGTGGTGATCGGATCGTGCGCAAAGGCGGCGGCCATCGTGAGAGCGGCCGCCCCTGCGAATCGGAATCGCACTTAGTCGCTGGGAGGCCTCTTGCCCGCCATCCAGGATCGCAAGTCCAAACGAGCATCGACCAGCATGTCGAAATAGCCGAGCATCATTTCTTCCCGGCTTTGTTCGCCCCAGCGGACTTCCGCTTTTGGGTCTGGATTGAACGGAT
>CAYTVP010000120.1:0-10228 GCA_964441675.1 uncultured Solibacteraceae bacterium
TTGACGGAGACGATGCCGCAGCGATCATCTACACTTCGGGCACCACCGGGACATCCAAGGGGGCAATTCTCACCCACAACAATTTCGCAGTGAATGCGATCAACCTGAACGCCTGCTGGACGATCACAGCGGCAGACCGATTGCTGTTGGCGCTGCCTCTGTTCCATGTGCATGGGCTCGGCAACGGTCTGCACTGTTGGCTGCTTTCCGGGTGCCGGATGCGGCTTCTGGAGCGATTTGAGCATCAGACAGCGGAGCGCCAGTTTGTTGATTTTCAGCCCACGCTTTTTTTCGGCGTGCCCACAGTCTACGTACGATTGTTGGAGCTTGGCGAATCGGTGGCGCGGCGGATCGGCAAAGGTATGCGCCTGTTCGTCTCCGGGTCGGCTCCACTCCCGGCTCAGGTTCTTGAGGATTTTCGTCAACGGTTCGGTCATACGATTCTGGAACGCTATGGCATGACGGAGACGCTGATGAATATCAGCAATCCGTACGTGGGAGAGCGCCGGCCAGGCTCGGTCGGATTTCCCTTGCCGGGGATTTCCGTTCAGATCAGGCGGCCCGATGGCGAGTTGGCGGATGACGGGGAGACGGGCGAGCTATTTGTCCGCGGCCCGAATCTTTTTGGCGGCTATTGGGGCAAACCCGACGCAACACGCGAAGCGTTCGCCGGCGGATACTTTCGCACGGGAGATATCGGAGAGCGGTCTGCCGACGGATATTACACACTCAAGGGGCGTCGCAGCGATTTGATTATTTCCGGAGGATTCAATATCTATCCGCGGGAAATCGAAGAATTTCTCCTGGAGCAGAGCGAAGTTTCGGAAGCCTCAGTTGCCGGCGTTCCCGATAGCGTTCGTGGCGAGGTGCCTGTCGCCTACGTCGTCTGTCATCCGGATTTCGATCCAGCAAGCCTGCGCGAGCGGTGCGCGCCTGTATTCGCCTCGTTTAAAGTTCCGCGCGCCTTCGTTCGCGTCGAACAGCTACCCCGTACCGCTCTTGGCAAAGTACAGAAGCATCTTCTTCCGAATCCGTGGAAGACGACTGCATGACCGTAAACGACCTCCCCACGCCGGCGCTGCTTCTGGATATCGATCTGTTCGAAGCCAATATTTCGGCGATGGCTACGCATGCGGCGTCGGCGGGAAAGAATCTCCGGCCGCACGCGAAGGCACACAAGTGTGTTGAAATCGCGCGCCGGCAGATAGCGGCGGGTGCGGTTGGGGTCTCGTGCGCAACGGTGGATGAGGTGGAGCTGATGGCGAGCTCCGGCATTCCTGGTGTGTTGTTGACAAGCCCGATAGCCGATCCGGCAAAGGCTGCTCGAATCGCTGCGCTATCGGCGCAGCCGGGCACCATCATGGCGGTGGTCGATCATCAAACGCAAGTTTCTATGTACGACCTGGCAGCGCAGAACGCTGGAACAAAACTGCATCTCTTGATCGATTTGGATGTGGGCGACCACCGGACGGGAATCAGTCCCGGACGAGAGGCGCGGGAATTGGCCAGTTCGATACTCAACTCGGGCAACCTTCGGTTTCGCGGTCTGCAGGCGTACTCCGTTCGCGCGTCCCACTTGAGAGAGGACGAGGGCCGGGCTCAGTTCTCCGCCGGAGCGCTTGCCTGTGTAGTCGAAACGATTGCACAAGTGGAATCGCTAGGTGTGAAGATCGAGATCGTCAGCGGCGGCAGTACCGGCACAGCATTGGACGATACGGCATTGCCCTATATGACGGAACTACAGGCCGGGTCTTACGGCTTGATGGATGTCGCATATCGGCGTGTGGGCGGGTTGCCGTTTCAGAACGCCATGCGGGTCCTCGCCACTGTCGTCAGTGCGAATCAACAGGATCGGGTTACCGTCGACGCCGGGTTTAAGGCATTTTCCACGGATCGTCCGTTTGGGCCGGAAATTCTCGACGGAAACGGCATGCGGTACGAATGGGCTGGCGATGAGTTCGGCTTCGTATATTTCGATTCGTCCGCGGCGCGTCGGAGCCTCGGACAGCGTTTGTTTTTCATCCCGCCTCATTGCGATCCCACCGTGAATTTGTACGATCGAATCTACGCCGTTCGCGGAGCCGAAGTAATCGACACTTGGCCTGTGATGAATCGATGGCGCAATTAACGAAACAATAAGGACGCTGGTACATCGACACAATGCCCACGGAAACCTCGCACATTGCCGACCGCGTAAATCTGTTGCGCCCTACTGCCGTCAATGCAATCCTCGCCGAGGTTCGAGCACTGCAGGCTCAGGGCCGCAAGGTGGTTTCCCTCATGCGCGGCGAGCCCGATTTTCGAACGCCGCCACATATCGTGGAGGCGGCTACACGAGCGTTATCGGCCGGGCGCACGGGCTATCCAGACAATCGCGGAGAGTCCGCCTTGCGCGAGGCGGTAGCTTTAAAACTGGCTCGGGACAACCAGCTGACTTATGACCCGGGGTCCGAGTTGCTGGTTACCGATGGCGCCACTTTAGGCATCCATGCCGCCCTGATGGCGCTTCTCGATCCGGGCGACGGAGTCCTGATCCCGGATCCTATCTATGACGCGTACCAGTCGCCCATACGGCTCGCCGGAGCGCAGGCGCAGCCCGTGCGCAGTGTCATTGCGAATGGACGGTTTACTCTTCCGCGGGATTCTCTCGCCTCGGCTGTGACCTCGCGAAGCCGGGCGCTGCTGCTGAATACTCCATGGAATCCAGTCGGCTCGGTCTTCACGCGGGCAGAACTTGCCGCCATCGGAGACTTCATTCTCCAACACAACCTGGTGTTGATCAGCGATGAAATCTACGAGCAGATCACCTTCGATGACGCCGTACATGTGTCACCCGCGAGTCTTTCGCCGGAGCTCAAGAGCTGCTGTGTTCTGATCAACAGTCTTTCAAAATCGTATGCGATGACCGGCTGGCGGGTGGGCTACTGCGCGGCGCCGCACGAGATCATTCAGGCAATGTTTCTCATCCTTCAGCAATCCAGCCGCGGACCGGCTACATTTGTCCAGGATGCGGCCGCCGCGGCGCTAACCGGTGCGCAGGATTGTGTTCGGGAAATGAAGAGCGAATATGCGGCGCGCCGGGAGATCGTGCGGCAATCGCTCGGCGGACTCTCGAAGGTTGGAATCATTTCTCCGGAAGGCGGCTTCTTCGCCACGGTGGACATACGAGCCACGGGGACGGCATCGAATGACGTCCGGCGAAAGCTGCTGCATGACCATGGCGTTGTAGTTGCACATGGTTCCGCCTACGGTCCGGGGGGCGAGGGCACCCTGCGCGTATCGTTTGCGAGCGGCGGTGAGAATCTGAACCTTGGACTGGACCGCCTGCGCGCTGGCCTGGCCGAGCTATGAGTCTGGTTTCGATCGCGAAGAACCCGCCGGCCGCGGGGTCGAGCGCGGGTGACGCTGCTCGTGTCCGGAAGGCTCTCGAGGAAGCACTCGAGGGAAAGATCGATGGAGAGCTTCGATTCGATGTCGTGTCCCAGGCGCTCTATTCGACCGATGCCAGCGTCTATCAGATTCAGCCTCTCGGTGTCGTGCTTCCGAAGAGCCGGGAGGACATCATCCGGATTGTCGAAACGTGCCGGCGATTGCGCTGTCCCCTCACAATGCGCGGCGGTGGAACATCGCAAGCGGGCCAGGCGATCGGGGAAGGTCTGATCGTCGACACTTCGAAATACTACAACCGGATTCTTGAGATCAATGCTGAGGAACAATGGGTCCGCGTCGAGCCCGGTATCGTACTGGACGAGTTGAACGCGCAGCTCCGTCCTTACGGGCTGCGATTTGCTCCCGATGTATCCACCGCCAGCAGGGCCACCATCGGCGGCATGATGGCCAATAACTCCAGCGGCGCGCGCTCGGTCTTCTACGGCAAGACCATCGATCATGTGATCGAGCAGCATGTCGTGTTGTCCGATGGCTCCGTGGCTCACTTCCGGCCATTAAGCAGGCAGGAGGTGGATTCCATTGCAGCGGGCACGTCGCTGGAGGCGGCTTGCTACCGAACAGTCCAACGGCTTGCCGGGGAGAATGCGGAAGAAGTAGAGAAACGGTTTCCGAAGGTTCTGCGCCGTGTCGGAGGCTACAATCTCGACGAGTTCACGCGCGCCGAATCGTCTTTCAACCTCGCAAAGCTGATGGTCGGTTCGGAAGGCACTCTCGGCGTAGTGCTCGAGGCGAAGCTAAATCTTGTTCCCCTTCCGAAGGCGAAGGCCGTCGTCGCCATTCAGTTCCAGGATCTTCTGGGCGCGCTCGAAGCAACCCCTGCCATTCTTCGCCATCGCCCCTCGGCCGTCGAAGTAATGGACGGGTTCATCCTCGATCACACAAAGCAGAGCCCGGCGCTCGAGCGTCTGAGGAACTCGTTCATCGAGGGCAATCCCGGAGCGCTATTGTGTGTCGAGTTCTATGACGATACACAGACGGCGATCCTTCCTCGTCTGGACGACCTTGTAGCCGATCTTCAAACGCGCGGTCACGGATACCGGTTTCATAAAGCGATCGAGTTGAGCAGTCAAGCACGTATCTGGAGCTTACGCGAGGCCGCGCTGGGGCTTTCGATGTCGATGAAGGACGATGCGAAATCGCTTTCTTTCGTGGAAGACACAGCCGTATCGCCGGAGCGCCTGCGTGACTACATCGACCGCTTTCTCGAGATTATCCGGCGGCATGAGACATCTGCCGGAGTATATGCCCACGCATCGGTGGGATGCCTGCATGTTCGTCCCGTAGTCAATCTCAAAACGTCCGAGGGTGTACGAAAGTTCGAATCCATTGCAGAGGCCGTTTCCGATCTCGTGCTCGAATTCGGCGGCGCTCTCTCCGGCGAGCATGGCGATGGCCTGGTTCGAAGCCCGTTCATGGAAAAGATGTTCGGGCCGGTGCTATACAACGCATTCCGCGCCATAAAGCACACGTTCGATCCGGATGGAATTTTCAATCCCGGCAAGATTGTCGATGCTCCGCCGCTGACCGCCAATCTTCGTTTCGGCGCAGATTATCGGACGCCGGCTCCTGAAACATTCTTCGACTTTTCCGACTACGGCGGGATGGGCGTAGCTGTGGAGATGTGCAGCGGCCTCGGAGCTTGCCGCAAGAAACTGGAAGGCACCATGTGCCCTTCCTACATGGCCACTCGCGACGAGATGGACTCAACACGCGGCCGTGCGAATGCGTTGCGCCTGGCGATGAACGGGCGGCTCGCAGAATCGGGGTTTAGCGATGATGACGTTTATCGCGTTCTCGATCTTTGCCTGGAATGCAGGGCGTGTAAGGCCGAGTGTCCGGTGGGCGTTGATGTCGCGCGCTTCAAGAGTGAGTTTCTCGCTGGCTATTGGAACCGGCACGGAACGCCGCTTCCTGTCCGAGTTCTCGGTAGCGCTCATTTATTGGCACGCTGGGGAAGCCCGTTCGCGCGCCTGATCAATTCACTGGCTCAAAGTAAAGCGGCGCGAAGTGTAAACGAACACTTACTGGGGCTGGATCGCCGGAGAACTCTGCCTCGCTGGAGCAGCAGTACATTTACGCAGCTAGCCGCGAGGCGGACCGCCAAAGGCGGCGGTGAGCCCCAGGCTTTGATCTTCAACGATACGTTCACAAACTATTACGATCCGGACATTGGTATTGCAGCCTGGGATGTCCTGGAAGCGGCAGGCATTCGAACAGGCATCGCTTCGAACACCTGCTGCGGGCGCCCGCTGATCTCGAAGGGATTGCTGGCGAAGGCTCGCGACTATGCGCGGAAGAACGTCAACCGGCTTTATCCGGCTGCGGCGGGCGGCAAGAAGCTGATCTTCTGCGAACCGAGCTGCCTTTCCGCCGTCCGCGAGGATGTGCCGTCGCTCCTTCGCGGCGACGAGCAGCGCAAGGCGCAAGTTGTCGCCGACGCCTCATTTCTCTTCGAAGAGTTTCTGGAACAGGAACTCGAATCCGGAAGAGCACATCTCGACCTACGCAGCGGACCGAAGGAGATTCTTCTTCATGGTCACTGTCACCAGAAATCGATGGGGTTGCTGAACGCCGCGAAATCGCTCGTGGCGCGAGCTCCGGGTTCCAATGTCGTGGATCCGGACGCGGGCTGTTGCGGCATGGCGGGCTCATTCGGCTACTCCCGCGAACACTTCGAGGTCTCCCGGCAGATTGGCGAGCGAAAACTCTTTCCGGTTGTCCGCAAGCTCTCTCCGGACGGGGTTGTCGTTGCATCGGGGACATCCTGCCGGCACCAGATGCACGATTTCACTGGGGTGTCCGCAATCCATCCGGCTCAGCTGCTCAAGTCCCTCGTAAAGGGACCGGCATGAGCCTGGCAGCGATCTCGCTTGCTGCGCTTGTTCTCGTCATCATTATCAGCTGCACCACCAAGCTGAACGTTGGCGTGGTTGCTCTTGCGGCGTCCTGGATCGTCGGCGTGTATCTCGGCGGACTGAGTGCCGAAGAAGTGTTCGGCGGATTTCCCGCACGGTTGTTTCTCACGCTTACCGGTGTCACGTTGCTGTTCACGCAGGCCAAGTTAAACGGAACTCTCGACAAGGTGGCGCACTATGCCGTTCTTGGATGCCGCGGCAATGCCGGCCTGATTCCGATCATGTTCTTCTTTGTCGCCGCGACACTCGCGTCGATCGGACCGGGAAACATTGCGACGGCTGCGCTGATTGCACCCATGGCGATGGCTGTTGGCGGGCGGGTGGGCATCCCGGCGTTCCTCATGGCGATCATGGTGGGCAACGGCGCGAATGCAGGATCGCTATCGCCCTTTGCGCCCACCGGGATCATTGTCAATGGTTTGATGGCGAACATTGATCTTGGCGGAATGGAGGGCCGTAGCTACTTTACGAACTTTCTTGCTCATGGTCTCGTGGCGTTTGGCGGCTACGCGGCCTTCGGCGGACTAAAGCTGTTCTCGATACGCAGCAACGATCATCGGGACGCAGGCGGCGACGTCCAATTCAATCGTGACAACTGGCTGACGATAACGATCATTGCCGTATTGATCCTGGCTGTACTTTTTCTGAAGATCAACATAGGAATGGGCGCGTTTGCCGCGGCAACCCTGCTGGGCTTGACGCAGGCGGCCAACCACGCAGATGCAGTCCGCAAGGTTCCCTGGAACGTCATTCTCATGGTCTGCGGGGTGACGGTGCTGATCGCCCTTCTCGAAAAGACACAAGGTCTCGCGCTTTTTACCGACATTCTGGCGCGCTTCGCGACGAAGCAATCCGTCACTGCCGTCGTGGCGGTTCTGACCGGACTGATCTCGGTATATAGCAGTACTTCGGGCGTCGTGCTGCCCGCATTTCTACCGACAGTTCCCGGATTGGCTCAAAGGCTCGGCGTCGAAGATGCGGCATCGATTGCGCTTTCGATGAATGTGGGCTCGCACCTCGTCGATGTGTCACCCCTTTCTACAATCGGCGCGCTGTGTATCGCCGCCGCGCCTTCGGGGACAGACTCGCGCCGCTTGTTTAACGCTTTATTGGCCTGGGGGCTGTCGATGACACTGGTGGGTGGCGGTCTTTCCTATTTGCTCTTCGGGAGATCCTAGCGGCGTGCTCCGCCGGTTAATGCTTATCGGCGGCCCATTCCACCAATGCTTCGAAAGGCACATGCTCCAGCACAGCTTCGTGTGTAGCGGCGAGATACACCGGGGCAGCAGCGCCAGCGTCATAGGCCTGCTTCCACCGGGCCGCGCAGACACACCAGCGGTCGCCTGGCTTTAATCCCGGAAATCCAAATTCCGGCCGGGGAGTAACCAGGTCGTTTCCGGTAGATACCGAGAACTCCAGAAACTCAGCGGTGACCTTCGTGCAAACGGTGTGCGACCCGTCGTCGTCCTCGCTGGTATCGCAGCAGCCATTCCGGAAAAACCCCGTTTTGGGATTGTTCGAGCAGGTATCGAGTTGGCCGCCGAGAACATTTCGATGCGGCTTAATGGGACTCATTCCTGTATTCTCGCCAATGCCCAGCGGGCGTGCTCGCGGACGACCGGATCTTCATGGGCAGCGAGGCGCTCCAGCGGACCGCGGTACTCCGGGCGGCCGACGTTACCCATCGCTGTCGCAACGTTCCGGAGAAAGCCGCGATACTTGGCCCGCCAGAGCGGAGTATGCCGAAACATCGAGCGAAAATCTTCTTCGGAAACGATAGCCAGCCGGTCGAGCGGCGGTGCGAACGAACGCGCTTGAAAATCGCTGTTCTCCGTCACCGCGGCGCGGGAATTCCATGGACAGACATCCTGGCAGATATCGCAGCCGAACACGTGATTACCGTGCGCGGCGCGCAGCTCTACGGGCGTTGCTTCGCGAGACTCGATCGTGTGATAGCTGATGCAAAGCCGGGAATCCAACTCCCAGGCAGGACGATCCTTGCCGGTCGGCACAATGGCCGCGGTTGGGCAGGCGGCAATGCAGCGGGTGCAGGAGCCGCAGCGATCGGGAGGCGGCCCGCCCGGCTCCAATTCGAGGGACAACAGCATGGCGCCCAGAAAAAACCACGAACCGTGCGCCTGATTGATGAGGCAGGCGTTCTTCCCGATCCAGCCAAGACCGGCGTGCCGGGCATAAGCGCGTTCGAGTAGAGGCACAGTATCGACACAGATGCGGTGCTCACAATCGGGAAGCTTCGCGGCCAGCGATTCGAAGCGGGTTCTCAGAATTTCGTGGTAATCCCGGCCCCAGGCATAACGTGAGATCCACGCGCGGGTCTCGTCCGTGCACTCCGTGGAATACGGTTTGTCCGTATTGTAGAGAACGCCGCACATCAGAATCGAGCGGGCGGACGACAGCAGATTGCGTGGGTCGCCCCGAAGCAGGGCGCGATGATCTGTGAGGTAAGCCATCGATGCCGCCTGGCCGCGGTTTACCCAGCTCAGGTAATGGTCGAATTCCGGTAGCGGAACGGCCCGGGCAATGCCGGCGAGATCGAAGCCGGACTCCAATGCGAGCGCGATTATTCGTTCAGAATCGGTTCCACTGTTTCCCTGGGCCGGGGTTGCACTTCGGGATGCCGCTCCAGATAGCGTGCACACGTGTTCCAGCGTAGCAGCGCATCATCATTTCCAGCAGGCCGAAGCTGCTCGGCAGCTGCAAATTGCTCCATCGCTTCCGAGAAGAACTCGAACGCCTCAAAGCGCGCTCCGGGCGCACCCTGCCGCAGCTGCCATCGCGCTGCCCGTTCGGCGATAATCCCGCGGTAATAGGCCCGTTCATACTCGCTGGTCAATTGTTTTGCATGTTGCAGCGGCTCTTCCGGAAGGCGGCCCTTACCGAACTGATCGGTCTGCGCCAGGATCAGCGTGACCAGCGCGCGTTGACTTTCCGGCTCGACGGCGAGGATATCGAGACAAATACTCTCGGCTTCCATGGGCTCGTTCAGTAGCCGGTAGTGTTGTGCTTTTTCCAAAGCCGATTCCACGTTTTCCTTTGAGATCGGCTTCAGTTGCCACATCATAGGCGCCTCCTAGCGAAACATTCTAAACAGTCGGGTTAGCGGGTCATAATAGCGATCGACGATCCGTTCCTTCAGCGGAATGATGGCATTGTCGGTAATCGCGATGGATTCCGGACAGACTTTCGTGCAGCATTTGGTGATGTTGCAGTAACCGATGGAATCGCGGTCCTTCAAATCCGGCAGGCGGTCCTCTTCATCGAGAGGATGCATTTCTAACGCAGCTGCGTAGGTGAAGAATCTCGGCCCAATGAATTCGGATTGTTTGCCGTGGTCCCGCAGGACGTGGCACACGTCCTGGCATAAGTAGCACTCGATGCATTTCCGGAACTCCTGCACTCGATCCGCATCGCCTTGATCCATGCGCCATGTTCCGTCGTCAGCATCCGGTTTGCGCGGAGTAAAGCGCCGGATCTTCTTCTTCACTTCGTAGTTCCACGACACATCCGTCACCAGGTCGCGAATCAACGGAAAGGCGCGCATCGGTTCTATCGTCACCGGCTGATCCAGAGGAATCTCATTCAGCCTCGTCATGCACATCAGCTTCGGCATTCCATTGATTTCGGCTGAGCAGGATCCGCATTTTCCCGCTTTGCAATTCCAGCGTACGGCCAGATCGGGGGACTGCTCCGCTTGAATCTGGTGCACAGCGTCCAGCACCACCATGCCAGTCGAGACGGCGGTTCGATAGTCCTCGTAGGCGCCATCCGAAGGTCCGCCGCGCCAGATTCGAAAAACAGCGGTCTCGCTCATTTCATCTCCTCGATGATGGCCTTTTGTTCCG
>CAYTVP010000120.1:10238-11700 GCA_964441675.1 uncultured Solibacteraceae bacterium
GTATTAACAGCAAAACTACAACAGCAATAAAAATGATGGCCTTTTGTTCCGCGGATAGTGGGACGATAGGCTCGCGCATGGCCTCCATGCGCCCGTCGGCTGCTTTGCGGATAACAATATTTACCTCGCCCCATCCGGAATCCTTCCCGGGATGGTCGTCGCGAAAATGTGCACCGCGGCTTTCGGTGCGCAGCGATGCGGCGCGGGCTATGGCTTCGGAAACAGTAAGAAGACTATCCAGGTCGAGAGCGGTATGCCAACCGGGATTGTACTCCCGGTTGCCTCGCACCGCGGTGGCCTTCGAGCGTTCCCGCAGTTTGTCGATCTCACCGATCGCCTGTTCTACTTCGGCGGCGCGCCGGACAATGCCCACCAGGTCCTGCATGTGATCCTGCAGGGCATGCTGAATATCGTAGGGATTCTCTCCGGATTCCCGGTCGAGTGGTTCCAATGAATATTTAGCCGCGGCGTCAATCTCGTCTTTAGACGGTTGGATCGCCGGGCTCTCCTTTGCGTAGCGTGCGGCATGCTCGCCGGCACGCTTGCCGAACACAAGAAGATCGGAGAGAGAATTTCCTCCAAGCCGATTGGCCCCGTGGAGCCCTGCCGCGCATTCACCGGCCGCGAACAAACCGGGCACCCGCGACATCTGTGTTTCCGCATCAACGCGGACACCGCCCATCATGTAATGCGTCGTGGGACCAACCTCCATCGGTGTGCTGGTGATGTCGAGATCCGCCAGTTGTTTGAACTGATGGTACATGCTGGGCAGCTTTTTGCGAATGTGCTCCGGCGCGCTGGAGATGTGTTTCTTAATCCAGGCGATGTCCAGAAACACGCCGCCGTGCGGGCTGCCCCGGCCTTCGCGGACTTCCCGCATAATGCACCGCGCGACATGGTCGCGCGTCAGCAGTTCCGGCGGCCGGCGGGCGTTCTTGTCGCCCTGTGTGTACCGCCAGCCTTCCTCCTCGTTGGCCGCGGTCTGCGGCCGGTAGTTTTCGGGAATGTCATCGAACATGAATCGCTTGCCCTGGTTGTTCAACAGCACGCCTCCCTCGCCGCGAACTCCCTCGGTGACAAGAATTCCCTTTACGCTTGGCGGCCAAACCATTCCCGTGGGATGGAACTGCACAAACTCCATATCCATCAGTTCCGCTCCGGCGTGATAGGCCAGGGAGTGGCCATCGCCGGTATACTCCCACGAGTTCGAAGTAATTCGAAAGGCGCGCCCAACCCCACCTGTAGCAAGAACGACGGCGCGTGCGCGGAACACCCGAAACCGTCCGCGTTCGCGATCATATGCGAACGCTCCAGCGACGCGGCCGCCATCCCTCAACAGCGTGACCACGGTGTGTTCCATGTGGAAGTCGATGCCCTGGTGCACTCCGTGATCCTGCAAAGTGCGGATCATTTCGAGGCCGGTGCGGTCGCCCACGTGGGCCAGGCGGGGGTAGCGGTGGCC
>CAYTVP010000121.1:0-11650 GCA_964441675.1 uncultured Solibacteraceae bacterium
GGTCATTCAAGACCAAACGGGTGAGCATGTTCTGGTGCTGTTTGAGGACGTCGGACTGAAGACTTTCCACGTGAAGCACGTCCCGTTTACCAGAGTATTAGGCGAAGAAGCGGAGTCCGGATACTTGACCTCCCTGGTGAAGCACTTGGAAAGTCCAGTGCCAAGGTGTCAGGGAGATCCAGCAGGGTTCAATCCGTCGCGTTCACTACTTTTCCCTCCGCCGTTGACAAGTTCCTGAAGCACTTCCCTGGAGGCTTCCAGGACGCCGCCTACCGTTCGGGCAAAAGGCACGAGCGAGAATACAAGGTTGAAGCTACGAAACTTGTACAGGAGTTGTTGATCAGTGAGACGAACCTCATTCACCACTACGAAAAGATGTGGCTTGGAAACAGCATGCGCCGACCGGACCATTGACGGACCTTCTCTATCTGCCTCCACGATCTTCTGTACGGCAAAGGCGACGATCAACAGAGATTCGAGCAGTTCTTCCAGGCACTGCACTCAGTCGGAGCGGCGAAGTGGACGCTCGCAACTTACTTCCCGTTCTTGACGAGACCGGAATCACACCTGTTCCTCAAGCCTGAGGCAACAAAACACGCCGCAGACTCTATTGGTATGGACATCCACTATCGTCCAGAACTGAACTGGAACACCTATCAGAAGGTGCTGGACCTGGCCCAGATGCTCCGGGGAGAGCTACAGAAAACGGGCCGTCCAGAGCTTGTTCCCAGCGACATGATCGACATCCAATCGTTCATCTGGATCATCGATCCCGGCTATTGATGATCCTCTCTCGAGGTCCAAAATACACCGGTCGTCGATCGAACTGAGTTTGACAGGGCTATGCTGAGGAGCAATGGACCCGATGACTTGCTCGCGCTGCAACCAGCCACTGCACTATGTCGGAACGAAGAGATTTCACGAGGGAACCCGCTGGGGCGTTCTCGGAGAGATCGGCGAGTTATTCACTAACCGCGAGCACTTTGACGTCTACGTCTGTCCGCGGTGCGGACGAGTCGATCTATTCGTGGATGGCATCGGCGAGGAATTCAGACCACACTGATTGCCGTATGCCGACAAAAACTCCACCGCGATAGCGATTTACCGACGGTCTGTTTCCCGCTGGAATGGGCGGGGACACCGTTCTTCGCTCCCTAAAATGGAGGAGCACTATTTTTAGCCCGCATCACCGGCGTAGCGCGACAACGGATAATGCTGTTGAGACTACGTCATCGGTGTTCACAGCGGAGACGATCTCGAACCATTCGCTATTAACTGTGTCCGGTCTAAGTGCGCCAGCAATGGCACTCCCTATTGACGCCACGCTATCGGCATCGCCGCCGACGTTTGCTGCAATCAGAGCCGTTTTCTCGGCAGACTGCGTAATAAGGGCGAGGCTGATCCCAAGGGGTACTATTGTCTCCGGCGTAACCGGGAAGTAGTGTTCCGCAATGTATTCAGGTGTGACGGGCACCCGATTGGCCAGATCGGAGTGGATTGCAGCCAAGGACGCAGCTATCGCGCACGGGCGAGTTGGTATTCGTAGAGTTTCCGCCATAGTTGCGGCCTTCAGCGCGGCCGCAAGCACTTCGGCCGGCGAGCATCCGTCCAGAGCGGCTGAAACCGCCGACGCTACGGCCGCAGCTGCGCAGATAGCCGACTGGCCACCATGCGTAGGTATCGTACATTGGTACGCGTCGCGGAGGATCTTGTCCATGTGCGAAGACCGGTGAACCAAGCCAACGGGCGAGGCGCGCATTGCTGCCCCGCAGCCGTCGCCCTCCGCTGCGATGCGTGCCGGGTCACCGGATTGCACGAAGGCCCACATCGAGACGCCGGGATGGACGGATTTGACACAGTCGAGAAGCTCGCGCCCTACAACCGCGTGACTGATCGGGGTGGTTTTCAAGACTGCCGCTGCAACAGCCAGTGTCTGCTCTGTGTCATCCGTAGTCTCGCCGATTTTCCACTCATAGCGCTTTCCCCGGTAGCGCGGAATCACTTCGCCCGGAACACCCTCAAACCCGCGGATTCCATCGGGGTACCAGGTTCGCACATCTGAGACTCGGAGCGTTTCGGTCTGCTTTGCCAAAGCATCCCCAATGGCTAAAGCCTTGAAACACGCTATAGCGCGATCTTGTTCTTGCGCCCGCGAGGCGTTAGGCATAGTGACATTGACTCAAAATCGTCGGTATATGTTCTGCCTGTGGAGTCCGGTTACCGGAAGGTGTGCCGATAGGAGATCTGACAGTCTCGACGCTGCGGTGAGCGCGGCATTAGCAATGAGTCTGCCTCGACGTGAAGCGAGACCGCAAATGCAGCCGGCGGCGCATCAACCGTGTACAGAAGACCAGTGCGGCAGCGCCAGTGAACATTCCGGCGGTGTTTGGCTCCGGCACGGGCACGATGAAGGCGTTGACCGTCTCATTGCACCAATAACCCTCGGCGGAACACGGATTTTCTGCCTCGGCAAAACGGAAGTTGACTGTGGCGTACGCTCCAGCGTCAAGCTCGGCAGGTTCGATCTCGGACAAGCCTGCACCCGCGCGGATCGTAATAGTGAATGGGACGCCCAGCGTAAACGTATCGGGGCCACCGCTGCTGTCTGCGGTCTGGCAGCCCCAGTATCCGCCGAACGGTTCACAATCCAGACCGGCGCCGTCTATCGGGTTTGACAGATCAAAACTTCCCATCATGATCTGGACATAAGCGGTATGAGGGACACCGGGTTCGTTACTCCCCACAAACGTACTGGCGTCAATAAACACCACTCCAGGCCGGACAGGACCGGGAGTGCTTAGGACATACGTGTACTCGAGGAACGAAGACGCGGATGCCAATGTGTTCACGGCATAGATTTCCGGTCCGCCCAATATCTGTTGATGTCCCGCGGCCATGGCGGTTGTTTGGACCGTAATCGAGTTCGGACCAAAGTCCAAGAAAGTTTCCGCGTGCGCATACGGAGCCGGACCACGCGGGTCGCCCAGCGTGCAGCTAGACGTACCAGTATCCGTACTTGCCGAAACGAACGTGCCATCGAAGTATGTTGCGAGTTCGCAATCCGATCGAAGCACAGGTCCAGCATTGAGCACGCCGGCAACCCCCACCACCCAGAGCAAGCGCATTAATTCCCCACTCGGATTGTATTTGGGCAGCTATCAGAAAGACAATCGGCGGAGAAGTGAAATCGTGTCGATTTACATTACTTTTGTGGGGTTAGAGTGGATTCCACTGATACACTAGCCGGTGGAATCTCGTGTCCCCCGATTGTCTCCAGAAAGCAAGGACCCTCGTGTCTGCTGCGCTGGCGATTCCTCCGCCGGAGCGGGAAGGGTTTCTACGCCGCGAAGCACACGGCGATCAAGAGGTCTTCGACCAAGCTCACCGAATGATGCAAGAGTCCGATCCGGACACCACTGAGATCATTGGTCCGTCTTCCGGCAATCGCGAATCTTTCGATGAGGCTTATCTCGCCGACCGCCGCCGGATTGGTAAGTACCGGCTGATCCGCCCCATCGGACAGGGCGGTATGGGCATGGTTTACGAGGCGCGGCTGGTTGCCGAGGATATCCAGCAACAGGTAGCGCTGAAGCTGGTCAAGCCGTCGCTTGTCAGTCCGGAGATTGTCCGCCGTTTCCGGATGGAGCGCCAAGTACTAGCAAGTCTGAACCATCCGAACATCGCCCGACTGCTAGACGCGGGCGCCACCGATGAAGGCGCGCCGTACCTGGTCATGGAGTTTGTCGAGGGGCTCCCGATCGATCGCTATTGCGAGGGCAAGTCGCTCTCCATTCATGAGCGCCTACAGTTGTTCATCACCGTCTGTAGCGCCGTGCAGTATGCGCATCAGAACCTGATCATCCATCGCGATATTAAACCTTCGAACATTCTGGTGTCGTCTGACGGCAATCCGAAATTGCTCGACTTCGGGATTGCCAAGCTCATCCGCCCCGAGGATTCGCCGGCGGAGTCCGACCTTGCCCTTACGGCAATGGATTCGCGGCCCATGTCTCCCCACTACGCCAGCCCGGAGCAGGCGCGCGGCGGTCAGATCACAACCGCAAGCGATGTTTATTCGCTGGGCGTTCTCTTATACGAGCTTCTTACCGGCCGGCTGCCTTATCAATTTACGGGACGCTCCGCTATCGAGATCGAGCGGACAATCTGTGAATCGCAGCCTCTGCCGCCGAGCTCGGTTGCGTATCCAGGAACGCAGGCGAGCACAGCAGAGAAAACGCGGCGCCTCCTGCGGGATGATCTCGACTGTATCCTTCTGATGGCCCTGCGGAAGGAGCCCGAGCGCCGCTACAGCTCCGTCCAGCATTTTTCCGAAGATATCCGCCGACACCTGCAGGGCCTGCCCGTCAGCGCCCAGCGCGACACCTTCCGATACCGCGCATCTAAGTTTGTCCGCCGCCATACGGCCGGAGTCGCCGCCGCCGCCGTAGTGGTTACCGCGTTGGTAAGCGCCACGATTGTCTCGGTTCACTACGCACAGGAAGCCACTCGCGAGAAACGGGTTGCCGTGGAGCGCTTCCAGGACACACGAGCGCTGGCGCTGTTCTTTATCACAGATTTCGACGACCGGATCAACATGTCACCCACCGATGCCCGGCGAGGGTTGGTCTCCGAAGGAGTGAAGTACCTGCGGCGGCTGGCATCGGAAGCACAGAACGATCCCAAATTGCTTCGGGAAGTCATCGGCGGCTACCTCAAGATGGGGGACATTCAGGGGAATCCGTTCGGCGCCAACCTGGGCGATCGCAACGCCGCGCTCGAAAGTTACCGGGAAGCCCTGATGCTGGCGGAAAGCTACCGGGGCAACGAAGACTTCTCGAAGGAGATCCAACAGGCGCAGGTGAGGCTGGCGGACTTGCAGGTGTACCGGGAGAATGCCTCCGCGTTGCGCACCTACGAGGCGGTGCTTCCGAAGCTGACCGAAGTCGAACAGGCGCATTTGCTGATCCGTACTGGCTTTGTCCATCAGCAATTGGGCAATCCGCGCGATGCCCTGAGGGACTTTAACCGTTCTGTGGCCATCCTTCGTGCCGCCCTTCCGAGCGATCCAACCAATCGGAGTCTGCGCAGCACTTATGCTTCGGCTCTGCGTGGTTCCGGACAGTTGCTGGCAGCGTTCGATGACCGGACCAGCATCCAGGGCGCCATCACCACTCTCGAAGAAGCCCTAGCGATTTACAAGGATCTTGGCATGCGCAGCTTGCAGCTAAAGTGTTCCGTGCTGCTGGCCGACGCGCTGACGAAGGCGCGGCAGGATACGGAGGCCGTTGCACTGAACCGGGATAATATTGCCACTGCCGAAGCGCTGTCGAGAGAAGATCCTCAAAACCGGCAGACCCGCCGGGATTTTATTGTGGCGCTGAATCGCCAGATCGATTTTCTCGCGGCGCGCAACATCCATCGTTCGGAACAGCACATACTGACAGTCCGGGCGCTTCAGGAACTGCGGCCGCTGATCGAGAAAGACCCGGGCACCTGGGAGCTCCACATGGCTGTTTGGACGCTGCTGCACACACCGTTTCACGATCTCCGCCGGCCGGCTGAGGCGGTGAACTACGCCAAGAAATGGATGGAGCTGACGGAAGGCACCGATCCGCAAGCGTTGAGTATTGCGGCAAGTGCCTACTTTGCCGTTGGAGATTCTAAAAACGCGGCGGACCTTGCCCGAAAAGCGCTTTCGCTCATCCCGGCCGATTCTCTCAACACGGAACTGGCCCGCGAGATCCGCGGCAATATGAAGCGGTTTGGCTCAGCCGTGGCGCCGCCGGCGCAGCATCAGAACAACTAATCCCGCACCCGCTAGCAGAAACGCTCCCGGCTCCGGCGATACGAGCGTTCTGTTTCCGAATCCGTCAAGCGAGGATGACCCGCCGTCAGCAGCATTTAATTCCAGGAAGTTGCGGACATCGATAAAGTTCTGCAGCGTCGGAAACGTAATCGAGTCAAAGAGCTGGTTCCCGGTGCCAGTGCCGCGGTGAAAGACTTCCAGCTGGCGATAGATCAAGCCCGTCCCCTGGCAGAACGGTTCGCTGCTTTCACCGAAAACCGGCGGTGCACCGAAAGTGCCGCCGGCGCAAAGCTCTGTCGTCAGGTGGGCAAACCCGGGGGCTACCGGAGTCCGCGTATACATAAAGTCTTCAAATCCTGGAAATACTGGCGGAGGCGGATCGACAATATAGTGAAGCTGATAAACGGCCCGCTGACCCTCAGAGAGAGCGAACAACGAGGACGTGAATTCGAAACCGCTGCTGCCGCCAACAGGAGGCGTAACGAGGATATCCCCGGCGGTGGCCAGTATCGCATCGGTGCCGAAACTATCGGCATCGAAAAAGAAGCCCTTCGCGGTGAGAACGCCTCCGTAAAATGTACATTCGGTCCCCAGGTAGGCGCTGAGCGACTGCTCAACACACGGCGCAATCTGGGCCGATACGGGAATGATAAAGCTCAAGAAAACGAGAAGAAGCGATCTCATTAGTATTTCCTCCAGCGGGTGCACGCTAGCATAGCAAATCGAAGAATCGCTAACGGGTAGTCAACGCTGTATTTATATCTACCAGTACTTAACTTAGTACTTAACTTCGGCTACGACCTCGCTTGCCTTACTCAGAAGAAACTTTGCATCCAACGCGAGCGTAATATAGTGCACTCCCGCGGCGATCCGTTTCCTTGCTCCCGCAACATCATCGCAGTACGTACCGATTATTTTTCTGCCTGCCGCCTGTTTCACGACATTTTGGATTGTCTGCTCCACTTTCGGATCGTTGACCTGGCCTGGGATTCCCAGAGCCTGGGACAAATCATAAGGACCGAGAAACGCGACGTCGATCCCGTCCAAGTTGAGAATTTCATCGAGGGCCTCAACACCCCCGCGTCCTTCAATATGAACGACATTCACCACTTGCTCGTTCGCTTCCGCCAGATAGGCGGCCGTGTCGTAGTGGCGGAAACTCGCCGCGCGGACGTAGGGCTGCATACCGCGCTCGCCCCGGGGGAAAAACCGCGCCGACCGCGCCGCCGTTTTCGCCATGTCGAGCGATTCTACTTGCGGAACATGTATCCCGACAGCGCCCATGTCCAGCGGCAGGCGGATAGCCACCGGGTCGCATTGTGGAACCCGAACCAGAGGGCAGATGTCCGTGGTCGCCGCCGCGCGAACCAGTTCTTCCACCCGGTCGAGCCCGATCGCGCCGTGCTCGCAATCGATCACGACAAAGTCGAAGCCTGCAAGCCCTAGTAATTCGACAACCTGGGGGGACGCGATCTCGAGAAACGTGCCCAACACATATGGCTGAGCTTCCAGTTTCGGCCGCAGCCAGTTCTGACGCAGCTTGCCCACTAGGGAAGCTCTTTCACACCAATATTGCGGTAACGGTGATAGCCGCCCTTCTTCCAGCGCGCGTAATCATCGCCGGTGCGGTGGACCTGAAGCGCAATCATCCCGGCGTTGCCGCCATCCGGCAGGAAGCTTCGGTTGGCCGTCCAATCCGTGATCTTCGTTCCGTTCATCCAAACCTGGATGCGCGGAGCATCGCCCTCGATCCGCGCACGGATGGAATTCCACTCGCCTTTCTTCCAGTATTTTTGCCAATCCGGGTTGGTTTTTTCACCCTTACCGGAATCGGGCTTGTTCAGCTCCGGCAGGCGTTCTCCATAGACACCGCCGATGTTTCCGCCGTCCAGATAGTCGAGCAAAACCTGGTACGCCTCGCCCTTCTCCGTGGACCGGAGAAACAGGCCACCGTCACAACCGTAGTCGGGGTTGATCTCGACGTAGACTTCGAAGTTCTTGAACTTCCGATCGGTCAGCAAGATCCCGCCATTTTTCGGAGGGTCTTGAGTGGTAATAATGGTACCGTTTTCCGCTCTCCAGGCCTTTGTATTGCCATGATGGTTTGTCTCACTGACATGCCAGCCCGTCAGATCCTTGCCATTGAAAAGCGGGGTAAAGCCCTGCGGCAGCTCCGCAGCGGCGATCATCGAGAGGATACCGGCCAGGAGAATAGAACGCATCATGCGGTTGAGTATATCCGGATCAATAGGACAACCGCAGACCGGATTGAACGGGCATCGGGATTCAAGTTTCCGATAGGCGAAACTGATGGTTATGGCCGGCCGGTATTATGCTGATAGGTCGGCAATGCGATGACCATCACCAATGCCAGCCCTTCGCTTGAAGCTGTTTGGATAGACCGGGACCTTAGCTGGTTGGAGTTCAACCGGCGGGTCCTGGCCGAGGCCAAGGACGAGCGTACACCGCTGCTCGAAAAAGCTAAGTTTCTCGCCATTTTTACTTCTAACCTTGATGAATTTTTCATGAAGCGGATCGCGCTGCTTCGTCCGCGTGCGCTCGAGGACGCGCGGGCCAGGCGCACCGCAGGACAAGAATTACTTTTCCGCATAGGAGAAACGGTCCGGGAACTGGTAGACCAGCAGGCGGAGTGTCTTTCCGATCTGGAAGCTCAACTGAGGAGAGCCGGCGTTCATCTGGCGCGCTGGCGTGACCTGGGTCCCGCCCAACGCCGTGCGGCAGAACGATACTTCGAGGAGAACGTCTCCCCCGCCCTGCTGCCTCAAGTAGTGGACGCGGTACATCCTTTTCCATTTCTCTCGAACCTGTCACTCTCGTGGCTGTTCACGGTCCGTGAGCCCGGCTCAGAGGAGTTTATCTCCGCGCGCGTGAAAGTTCCTCCGAACCTTCCGCAATGGTTCGAAGTGATGGAGGACGTTCCAGCCCGCGAACGCTGGTTTCTGAGCTTACCGGAGCTGATCCGGCACCACCTGGACCACGTATTTCCCGGTATGGAAACCGACCACTGGACACTCTGCCGGATTACGCGCGACGCCGAAGTGGTACTCGACGAGGAGGAATCCGAAGAAGATCTGAGGGAAGCCGTGGAGGAATCCATTCGCCTTCGACGGTACGAGCCGGTAGTACGGGCCGAGTTCGGGCGGCAATGCGACCCTCAAATCGAGAGCAGTCTTCTCGGCCACCACGGCTTGAACGAAAGTGATTCGTACCGCCTGGCAGGCGATTTCGACGTCACCAGCCTGATGAGTATCGCATCGCTTGAGTTGCCGGAGCTACGCGACCCGCCGTGGTCACCGATGATTCCCGCTGCGCTGCGGGATCCGGACGCAGATATGTTTTCCGTGATTTCGCAGGGCGATCTGCTGGTCCATCATCCTTACGAAAGCTTCGATGCCAGCGTCGAGCGCTTTGTGCGCGAGTCCTCCGAAGACCTATCGGTGTTGGCGGCAAAGATTACGGTTTATCGCGTCGGCGACGATACGCCGTTCGTGCAGTCACTCATCGAGGCAGCGGAATCCGGCAAACAGGTAGCCTGCGTTATCGAGCTAAAAGCCCGCTTCGATGAAGCGCGAAACTTGCATTGGGCGGAAGAGCTGGCGAAGGCGGGAGCACATGTCGCATATGGCGTCCTGGGGCTGAAAACGCACGCCAAAATGACACTCGTCGTGCGGCGTCAAAAGGATGCCCTGCACTGTTATTGTCACATCGGTACCGGCAACTATCACGTCAAGACCGCCCGGCTTTATACGGACTTAGGCTTATTTACGACCAATCCGGAAATCAGCTCCGAATTGGTCAGCCTCTTTCATTTCCTCACCGGCCGGTCGAAAGCTCCGGAGTTTAAGAAGCTGTTGGTGGCACCGTGGAACATGCAAAGCCGTTTTATCGAGATGATCCAGACGGAGATTCGGAATCATATGGACGGGCGGCCGGCGCGCATCGTTGCGAAGATGAATCAGCTCGAGGACCCGGCGATTTGCCGCGCGCTGATTGACGCTTCACAGGCGGGCGTACCCGTCGATCTGATTGTCCGCGGATTCTGCTGCCTTCGCCCGGGCGTGCCGGGCCAGACAGAGAATATCCGCATCCGCTCAATTATCGGCCGGCTATTGGAGCATTCGCGCATCTTCCATTTCGCTGACGGTTCGGCCGATCCGTTGGAGGGCAAGTTCCTCATCGGATCCGCAGATTGGATGTCGAGGAATCTTCTGCGCCGTATTGAGGTAATCGCACCGGTGGAATCGCGCCCGCTGCGGGAGCGGCTGTGGGAGATTCTAGAGGTCTGCCTGGCAGACCAAAGACAGGCGTGGATTCTCAACTCCGACGGTGAATACGAACAGATGACTCCGCCTCCCGGCGCCAGCGGTCCAGCGGCGGAGGGCACGCACCAATGGATGATGTCGCTTACGCGGCGGCGCCACAGTCTCGAGGCAACCGCGACGGCGGCGCGCCTCAGTAACCCTTAACTACTCCACCGCGGCGCCCATCGGCCCAACCCTGTTTCCAACCGCTGCCTTCCTCAATCGCAACGGCGTTTACGTCACCCTGCGACCGAAGGTTGGGATTCAGGCGGTGACCCATCGCGCGCAGCTTTTCAGCAACGTCGAATACCAGCGCCGCCGGTTCGGTATCGACACCGTTCGGCGATCCGGAGAAGTGAAGGCGCGGAAACTCTATCGCATCGCGCAGAGACATTCTGAAATCGATGAGATTCACGACCATTTGCATCAGAGTGCTTGAGATCGTCATCGCCCCGGGCGTACCGAACGCCGTCCACGGTGTGCCATCCTTTCGCAGAATGATCACCGGCGTCATATTGGCAAAAATTCGCTCCCCCGGTTTTTGTGAGCGGGCGGTGGCCGGGTTGATGTAATTGTTCAGCAGCACGCCCGTGCCCTTGGCGATTACCTGGCTTCCAAAGAAGCCGTTCAGCGTGTACGTGTTCGAAACGATATTTCCCTCACGATCGGCAACCGTGAAATGCGTGGTATCGCGTGATTCGCTGCCCGACGGGACGCCGGCCGGACGAGGCTCAGTAGCGTGGTCGAGCGAGATCGATTTGGCTTCCTGCTGCGCGTATTCCTTCGACGTGAGCTCCGCCAGCGTCCGTTCGCCCTGTGCCAAGGCTGCCCGCGCCGCGAATCCCCGCCGCATGGCTTCGATCTGCAAATGCCTGGCCAGCGCGGAACCTTCCATGCCCAGTTTCAGTTCGAACTGCTCAAGCGTGTTCAACATGACTGTCAGAGCGGTACCGCCGGCGGAGCTGGGTGGTGTAGTCAGGATCGGAAAACCACGGTAGTTGAGGCGCAGCGGCTCGGCCTCCACGGCCCGATAGCGGGCGAGATCGCCGGCTACTACGATGCCGCCGTTGGCAGCCATAGCCGCGACAATCCGCCGGCCAGTTTCGCCTGTATAGAATTCCTGCCAGCCCTTCTTTTGAATGCGGCGAACTGTGGCAGCCAGATCTTTCTGAATTACCTGTTCCCCTTGTTTTATCGGCTGATCGCTTCCATGAAGAAAGACTTTCGCCGTTTCGGGATAGCCTTTCATGACCGGAACCTGGAGCTTGAGAATCAGCTCCAGGCGTTGCGAGGCCGGGAAGCCGTTCCTTGCCAGCTTGTAGGCGGGTTCGAGACATTCGGACCACTTCAGCTTGCCGAGCTTGGCGTGCGCCAATCCCATGCCCGCGGGCGTGCCGGGAATCCCAGCAGCCCGATATCCGACACCGACGCGGTCCTTCGATTGTTGGAACATCGACGGCGTAACGCCGAGCGGAACGTTGACGCCGTAGTCGTAGATGGCCGCGCGCCCGTCTGCCATTCG
>CAYTVP010000122.1:0-10759 GCA_964441675.1 uncultured Solibacteraceae bacterium
GGAAAGATGCAGCGGTGGGGTGCGCCCGTGACGGACGACTCCCGCAGCCGCATCTTTCCGACTTCAGCCTCCCATTGCGCCCTGCTGAGGCTCTGCTGCTGGATGGGTCCGATATCGTGGCAAGTTAAGCAAGCCTTCGAGAATTCCGCGGGCGGAGCCGGTGGTTCGGGAGGCGCAGAGGTGGGTGCCAGCGACACTGCCTCGCCAACCTGCACTGCGACCTGATGAACAACATTCCAGGAGTAGCCCGACGGATTCCATTCCTGCGTGAATGGCTGCGTTCTTCCTCGCGCATCGCGCGCCCGCACCATAAGAACGTAATATCCCGGCTCCGCCGGCCGCCAGTCATACTCCCAGATGGAAAATCCGAAGTCCGACTTGGGCGATGTTACCCGCACCGGCTGCCACGTCCGGCCGCGGTCAATCGAAATCTCGATGCTGGCCACCGGAATCTCACCCGACCAGGCGGCACCCGCGATCTTGGTCTCTGCCGCTACCGGGATCACGTCGCCCTCAAGCGGGGTCGCTATGACGGACTTGATCTGCAGATCCTCCACCGGGTGCATATCTTCCGGCTTCACCGAAGTTCCCGGCTTTACGGCGCGTCCGGGATGCCGGTACGCGGTCTTCATATAAAAGACGTCCGGGACTTCCGACGTCAGCTCCAGCTTCGTCAGCCATTTCACCCACGAATCGCTTGCCCAGCCGGGCGCCACTACCCGCAGTGGAAATCCGTGAGACGGATCGAGGGGAGCGCCATTCATCTCATAAGCCACGAGCGTGTGCTCGTTCATCGCTTTGGACAACGGCAGCGAGCGTTCGAAATTTGGCTGGCTGCCCACCGGAACATCGGCTCCGTCGCAGTGAACAAACTGCGCGGCAGGCAGTACCTCAACGCTGCGCAGCAGATCCCGCAGACGTACGCCGAGCCAGCGTGCGTTTCCAACGCCGCCATACTTCCATTGCAGTCCCGGCATGCTCGGCCGATACAGTCCGCGTCCGTTTCCCGCACATTCGCAAACAGCGATCACTTCGACTGCGGGCATATTTCGCAAATCGTCCAACGTCAGTGTTGCCGGCTTGGAAACCATCCCGCCGATGGTCAGCCGCCAATCCGCGGCGTTCACTCGCGGCGTGTAGTGATGACAACGGACAAAGAAATTGTCGACCGGCGTGATCCAATCGCGGAACCCGCGAAGCGGCATCTCGTAATCTTCCGGCCGCTTGGAAAGCACATTCATCCCGCTTTTGTCGGCTCCTTGCGATCCAAGCGCCGCCAGCATTCCCAAGATTGTTCTGCGGTCGAATGTCATTCACTTCTTCCAGTTCACTTCAAGCTCGGAAACCGCGCCATCACGAACGTCCACTTCGCTTTCGTCGGCCAATAGTCCCTCTTTCGTGACTTGCAGCTTATGGCGTCCGACCGGCAGGGAAAGAATTGTCGGCGTCTGCGATGGCCACTGCTTACCATCCACGAAGATCGTTGCACCGGGCGGGTCGGACTTCACCATGACCCTTCCGGCTTGTCTTTCCAGCTTGACGTCCAGCGACGACCGCTCCGGCACATCGATCAAATAAAGCGCTGCGCGATGGTCCGCCATAGTAAATCGGAAGGTGTGGCGGCGGGAGGATAGCGTCAATTTACAGGGGGTCACACAGCTTAACGACGGGTTGCCATCGATTTCAACCGTCGCACCGGATGGTTCAGAACGGACCTCGAAGTCGGTGGCCGCTGGCGGTCGGGGTACCACCGGCGCCGTGACAGTTACCGGCGATGACTGTGTTTGGGCATTGTTCGCGGCCGGTTCCGCTGGCGTTTGTTCGGCCGGGCTCGGTTTTTCCGGACGCGGCTCAGGAGACTTCGGAACCGTGACTTGCGCTTCCGCTTTCTTTGGAACCGGTGATTCCCCCCGTTCCTGCTGTGACGCAGCCCAAAAAATCACACCCATCGCCGCAAATGCCGCCAATCCGGACGCCAACACCACAACCGGTGTTCTTTCCCGCAGGGGAACTTTCCGCGCCTGGGTGAGCAGCAGCGGCGGTTCGACTACGGGGACCTGCTCCGAAGCCACGCTGGCAGCAGCCGCATTCGAAGCATTGACAGGCTCATCCGCTGCAATCGTTACTTCGGAGGCAACCTTGCCTCTCACTTGAGGGATCCAGTCCGGAGCCGCAGCCAGCGCCCGCTCCAAGGCACTGACGAATTCCTCAACGTTCAGATAACGAGCTGCCGCTTTCTTGGCTAACGCGCGCGCAAACACTGCGTTCACAGCCGGCGCAAGCGAACGGTTCATTCCAGTTGCCGGTGGAGGCGCCTCATTGCACACCTTGTACGCGATTGCCGGAATGGAGTATCCGCTAAAAGGCTTCTCGCCCGTCAGCAGCTCATATGCGACCACCGCAAGCGAGAACTGATCGGACTTTCCGTCGAGCGGCTTGGATTGCATCTGCTCGGGAGACATGTAGTTCGGCGTACCCAGCAGCTGGCCGCTGGCGACCAAAGTTGCCTCCTCGGCCAGCAGCTTGGCAATCCCGAAATCGGTGATCTTCACGCCCGCCTTCTCACGAAGCAAAATATTCCCGGGCTTTATGTCGCGATGCACAACTCCGTGCGAATGCGCGTAGTCCAGGGCCGAGGCGGTGTGCCTGAGGACCTCCAGCACATCCGCCCGTGTGAAGGATTTGCCCGCGGCCATCAGGTCCTCGAGCGAGCTACCCTCGACAAGCTCCATGCAGACATAGACTGTGTCACCGGACTCGACAAGATCGTAAACGGTGACGATGTTCGGATGGGACAACCTCCCGGCAGACTGCGCTTCACGCCGCAGACGGTCAAGCAGTGCGCCGCGCTCGGCGTCGGAGCTACTGCCCAGGCGAATCGTCTTCACCGCGATCGTACGCCCGATCGCCGGATCGCTCGCGCGATAAACGACACCCATGGCACCCCGGCCGATTTCTTCCAGGATTTTGTAGCGGCCGATTTGCTCGGTGGCGGACATTAGTGAAAACTATGCTCTTACAAGTATGAGCGACTGGACGCACCTTCGCCAGACGGTATAGGGCTGCGTCTTACACTATAAGTTCTGCATGATCACAACGTTATTCGGGCCGGTTCAGGAAGAGCCGAGTCTTCTCGACCGGCTGAAGCAGGGGATTCAGAAAACCAGGTCCGGCCTGACCACCGCCATTGACGATGTTTTTCAGGGCGAAAAGCAGATTGACGCCGACGTACTCGACGAGCTGGAGTATCACCTCGTAACAGCGGACATTGGTGTTCGGACCGCGGCAGAGATTCTGGATGCGGTGCGCAGTCGGGCGGCGCGACATATGCTGTCAGACGTTACCGAGCTGAAACAATTGATTCGCCAGCACTTACTGCAAGTACTGGAGGCAACCGAGCGACCGCTCCCCCGAGTGACGACCCCCCCGGCCGTGATCCTTGTCGTAGGTGTCAACGGGGCCGGAAAAACGACAACCATCGGAAAGCTGACCCAGCGATTCAAATCCGAGGGGCGCACTGTATTGCTGGCCGCTGCGGACACGTTTCGGGCTGCGGCGATTGACCAGCTCGACATCTGGGCAAAGCGCGCCGGCACCGATATCATCCGTCAGGGTCCCGGAGCTGACCCAAGCGCGGTTGTTTTCGATGCAGTCCAGGCGGCAAAAGCTCGTGGCGTGGACTATGTAATCGTGGACACGGCGGGGCGCCTGCACACCAAGGAAAATCTGATGGCCGAGCTCGAAAAGATGCGGCGGACGGTACAGAAGATCATTCCGGACGCTCCGCATGAGGTACTGCTGGTGATCGACGCCGTGACTGGACAGAACGGTCTGGAGCAGGCACGCAAATTTACCGAATCGAGCGGGGTGACGGGAATTGTGCTGACAAAGCTCGACGGCACCGCCAAAGGAGGTGTGGCCGTGGCCATCGCGCGCGAACTGAACCTGCCCATCCGTTATATTGGCGTCGGAGAGAAAGTGGAAGATCTGCTGCCGTTTGAGCCGGAGAAGTTCGTTGCCAGCATTTTTGACTGAAGCGCTTGCGCTTGCCCGGAACTCCGTCGGTCAGACATCTCCCAATCCGGCCGTAGGCGCGATAATCGTTCGCGACGGCGCGATCGTAGGGCGGGGCTGCCACCATTGGCAGGAAAAGGATCATGCAGAAATAGTTGCCCTCCGCGAAGCCGGCGAAAAGGCTCGCGGCGCGACACTCTACATCAATCTGGAACCCTGCAGTCACCAGGGGCGTACGGCACCGTGTGTCGACGCACTGATTCAGGCGGGTATCAGCAAAGTAGTAGCCTCTCTTGAAGATCCGAATCCGCTGGTACGCGGCGCGGGGTTTGCTAAGCTCCGGGCGGCGGGAATCGATGTGGAACTCGACCAGGCATCGGCCCGCGAAGCCGGGCAGATCAACGAGCCGTTTATCCATTTCATGAAGACCGGGCGTCCGCTTGTGACTCTGAAAGCCGCCCTCACGCTGGATGGAAAAATCGCTGCCCCTGAAAACAACGAAGGCTGGATCACATCGATCCGCGCCCGTACCCACGTTCAGACGCTACGGCACCAGCACGACGCGATTCTGACAGGAATTGGCACGGTGCTGGCCGACGATTGCAGACTGACGGACCGCACCGGGCTGCCGCGCAGCCGGCCCTTGCTCCGCATCGTGCTCGATTCGCAATTACGCATGAGTCCCACGGCGGAGATGGTCCGCGTGGCGAACAAAGACCTGTTGGTGATTTCAACATCGGCAGCATCGGCCGATCGCCGGAAGGCTCTCGAAGCCAAGGGCGTGGAGGTAGTGGCCGTCGACGGGCCGGATGGCCGCACCAGCATCGCAGGGACGATCGCCCTGCTTGCGGAACGGAAATATCTCTCGTTGGTGATCGAAGCCGGCAGCAAGCTGAACTGGGCCGCGCTCGAAGCCGGCGCCGCGGATAAGATCTACTTCTACTACGCACCGAAGATTCTCGGAGGAATGCTGTCGTTGCCGGTGGCGGGCGGCGTTGGCCGGCAGCGCAGGACAGACGCTATTGAATTGGAGCGGGTGACCATTCATCCGATCCCGCCGGACGAATTTGCGGTCGAGGCATATGTTCACCGGGATTATTGAAGACGCTGGTGAGGTGATTGCATTTGACCCTTCGGATTCGGGCGCGAGGATAGTCATCGCCCACAAACTGGGTTCGGACATCGCAGAGGGTGAAAGCATATCGGTCAGCGGATGCTGCCTGACGGCCCTCGCCATCGAATCAGAGCGCTTTTCGGCCGATGTCTCACTCGAAACCCTGCGGCGCACCAACCTTGCCGAAAAAACGCCCGGTACGCGTGTCAACCTGGAGCGGGCGCTCGCAGCCGGGGCGCGTATGGGCGGACATATTGTGCAGGGCCACGTCGATGGAGTCGCCCGGATCGATTCGCTCCAGCCGCTGGGCGACGAGCATTGGTGGTTTAAAGTGCTTTTACCGGACGGCCTGTCGCGCTACGTCGTCGAAAAAGGGTCGATCGCGATAGATGGTATCAGCCTTACCGTTGCCGCCCTGGACGCCGAAGTGGTGTCGGTAACCGTTATTCCGCACACTTACCTCCACACTTCGCTCCGTGACAGCCGGAAGGGCACGGCAGTTAATATCGAAGTGGATATAGTCGCCAAGTACGTTGAGAAGTTAACCGATGGCTATTTGCGCTGAGGCGATCCCGTAGATGCTGCTACCGGCGTTATTCCTGCTGGCTGCGTCGAATCCCCTGCCCTATCACTTGGCGTCCCCCCAATCTCCGACAGGGCGGGAACATGCAATTATCATCGCCTTGCACGGCGCGCTATCCACCCCCGCCTTCTACTGCAGTACCTTCCTGGATGGTCAGCTATCGAAGCTCGCGGAGGAACGCGGCTACATCGCCGTCTGCGCCGGCGGCGTGGGGATGCGGCCCCGCTATGAGAACCATGAAGCGCGATTGCTCGATCTGCGTGACGAATTGTTAAAGAGGTATCCATCTGCGAAGAAAGTGTTTCTTACCGGGCATTCACTCGGAGGCCGCGGGGCGCTGCTGATCGGCCTGAAGAACCCGGACAAGTTCGACGGAATTGCCGCGGTTGCTCCTGCGCTAAAGATTCGCAATCCGGGGGAGGCGTCGGTGAACGGAATCGCCATGTTACTCACTCGCTATGACCGGCCGGTGTTCTTCGGTTGGGGATGGAAGGATTTGCTGGTGGGGCTGACGCCGGTGGATATCGCCCGGCTAACCGCCGCCGGCCACGGCCTTGTCGAACTCCATCCGTACAACGCGACGCATCTAACCGTTGGGCGCGTTTCCATTGCCGACATCGTTGATTTTTTCGACCGGCAGTACGCCTCCGCTACACTGGTCGAGAATGAGCGAAGCCGCATATTCGCCCCGGCAGTCCAGATCGGTAGCCACGCCGTCCGAGTCCGGTACTAAGGAAAAAAAGCGGCAAGGCCGATCTAGACTATGAACGCCCGCCGGCTCATCGTAGCGCTGGACGTTCCCACCGCCCGGGACGCCGCTTCCCTGGTGGAAAAACTGGGAGACGCGATTGAATTCTACAAGGTTGGGATGGAGCTGTACGTATCGGCGGGAATGAGTTTTGTTCGGGATCTGCTGTCGGCGAATAAGCGCGTCTTCCTGGATATGAAGTTCTACGATATCGGCGAGACGGTCAAGCGCGCGGTAGCGGCGGTCGCCTCGAGCGGTGTGCACTTTCTTACAATTCACGGTAGCTCCGCTGTGATGAAGGCAGCTGTCGAAGGAAAACAGGATGCGCCGTTGAAGCTTCTGGCCGTAACGGTTCTCACCAGCTTCGATGAGCAGGATCTCCGCGACCTCGGCTATCCGGTCAGTGTCAGCGATCTGGTGGATTTGCGTGTTCTGAAAGCCCGCGAGAGCGGGATTGACGGCGTAGTGTGCTCACCAGTCGAGGTGGCGCGAGTTCGCGAGCTGGCCGGACCGGAAGCAATTTTGGTGACACCCGGCGTGCGTTCCGCCGGAGCCGCAGGTGATCAAAAGCGCATTGCAACTCCCGCCGAAGCAACGAAAAATGGCGCGAATTATCTCGTAATCGGCCGGCAAATTACACGTGCTGCCGATCCGCGGGCCGCGGCGGAAAGTATTGGGCACGAGATCGCGGAATCGCGTTAGCCGTTGTGCATCATCCAATCAAGCCGGTCAACTCAGTACAATAAATAATCACCAGTTGTGGGCCCCGCAGCCCACACTTGGGGGGGGAATTTAAGAATGTTGGTCCAAACCAGCCGCACTTTGCTGCTGATTTTTCTTGTTGCGGGAACGGCATTCTCGCAGCAGACTACGCAGCTGACGGGAACGGTGACAGATCCTGCCGGCGCTTTGATCCCGGGAGCCAGTCTAGAGCTCACAAATACTGCGACGAATCTGAAACGCGAAGCGGAGACGGATGAATCCGGAAACTATACATTCACGCAGTTAGTGCCCGGCACCTACAGCCTGACAACCCGTGCCACCGGGTTTGCGGCGGTAACGACGAATGACATTCGCTTGTTGGTGAGTACGCCGGCGACACTCTCCATAAAGTTGGAAGTCGGCAACCTTTCACAGACAATTACGGTGGAATCGGAAGCCCTCCAAGTCAACACGACCGATGCGTCGCTTGGCAACAGCTTCGGAACGAAGCCGATCATGCAGCTGCCGTTTGAGGGCCGCAACGTGGCCAGCCTCTTGTCGCTGCAAGCCGGCGTAACCTTCGCAGGCGAGGCGATGGCACCCGGGAACACAGACAGTCCGAGCTACCGTCAAGGCAACGTCCTCGGCGGTAAGAGCGATCAGGCAAACGTAACGCTCGACGGCGTCGACGTCAACGATCAGCAGAATCGGGATCCGTTCACCAGCGTTCTCCGGACCACGCTCGACAGCGTTCAGGAGTTCCGCGTGACGACGACAAACGCGGGCGCCGATCAGGGCCGCTCGTCCGGCGCACAGATTGCGCTTCTGACCAAATCCGGCTCGAATGAATTCCACGGTTCGCTCTATCATTTCCTCCGAAATAAAGCGACAAACGCAAATTCGTTCTTGAGCAATCAGGCCGGAGTCCCGTTGAACAAGCTGAATCGGAACGTATTCGGCGGCTCTATCGGAGGTCCGATTGTGAAGAACCGGCTATTCTTCTTTGGAAATTATGAGGGGAGGCGGGACCGGCGCGAGGACCCCATCAACCGAACGGTTCCTTCCGCCACGCTGCGCCAGGGCATTGTGCAGTATCTGCGGCAGGATGGCTCAACGGCAACCTTATCACCGGCCGATCTTCAGACCCGCATCGACCCGTTGGGGATTGGCCCGAACCAAGCGGCGGTGGACGTTCTTCAGCAATACCCCATGCCCAATAACGGGCAATTGGGCGACACCATCAATTTCAGCGGTTATCAGTTCAACGCACCGGTAACGCTCGACTGGAATACGTATATCGCCAAGCTCGACTATACGCTGGACGAGGCCGGCAAGCATTCCCTGTTTGTCCGTGGCAACTACCAGGATGACAGTCAGGTCACTCTAGCTCCACAATTTCCCGGTCAGCCGCCGAGAAACAATCGCATAGCAAATACCAAAGGCATCGCCATGGGGCTGACATCGGTGATCACTCCGAACGTGGTGAACAATATCCGCTACGGAATCACCCGGGTTGGCTTCGAGGATTCGGGAGTCTCGCTCCAGCCATTCGTACAGTTCAGAAGCATCGATCTCATCGAGGGTGCTACCCGGCCGTTTGTTCGCACGACCCCCGTATACACGATCGCTGATGATTTTTCCTGGACAAAGGGCCGTCATGACTTCCGGTTTGGCGGCGTGATTCGCCTGGTTCGCAACCGGCGTACGAGCTATGCGAACTCATTCCCTTCGGCGAGCACCAATTCGTCATGGCTTGTAAGCTCCGGCGCGGAGTTAAACGAGCCGTTACCGGACATTCTTCCCACTGGCATCAATGCCTATCGTGATGCGGCGATGGCCGTTCTCGGCGTCGTCAGCCAGGGCAACGCCAGCTACAACTACACCAAAGAGGGAGAAGCGCTTCCGATTGGCGTCCCCGTTTCGCGCCAGTTTTTGAATCGGGAATACGAATTGTACGCGCAAGACACCTGGAAAGTGACGCGCTCCCTTACAATGACAGCCGGCATCCGGTGGTCGCTGATGCCTCCGATATATGAAGCGTTCGGTATGCAGACCATTTCGCGCCAGCCGTTATCCAACTGGCTGGCCGACCGTGCCGGCGCGGCTGCCGCGGGACTTCCTCAATCCATCGTGCAGCCGGTCGAGTACATCCTGAAGGATCAGCCTGGCGGTCGCGACCTCTACCCATTCCATAAGAAGAACTTCGCTCCCCGCTTCTCCATGGCCTATTCTCCGCAAGGCGATGGCGGTTTGTCGAAGTTCCTTTTCGGCGGACCCGGAAAAACCTCCATTCGCGCAGGATGGGGAATGTTCTACGACATGATGGGAAGCGGGCTGATTACCAACTACGATGCGTCTGCGCTTGGTTTGTCGACTTCGCTGACAAACCCTCCCGCGGACCTTTCGCTATCGACTGCTCCCCGATTCATCGGACTGAACACCATTCCGGACGGAATCCTCCCCGCTGCGCCCCCGGCAGGCTTCCCGCAGGTGGCGCCGAACATCTTTGCCATCACCGACAGCCTGGATGACGCGCTGCTAACGCCCTATACGATGAACATGAACTTTTCCTATGGCCGCGAGTTTCGCGGTGGATGGTTTGTGCAGGCATCATACGCCGGGCGGCTGTCCCGCCGTTCGCTGATGATGGAGGACATCGCGATGCCGACGAATCTCCGCGATCCGCAGTCCGGCGTGGATTACTTCACAGCGGCAACACAGCTGGCTCAGATGGCCAAGGCAGGGACAGCGATTCCGGATGTCGGTCCCATTCCTTATTGGGAGAACGTCTTTCCCGGAGCAGCCGGCAACGGTTTGACCGCCACCCAGCGCGCTTATCAGCTGTATCGCGGAAATGCACCCGACTATACTTACGCGCTTTACAATCTCGATGTGGCCTGCGGCACATGCAGCCCGAACGGCCGATACGCGTTCTTCAACCGGCAGTACAGCTACCTGCGTACGCTCCGGTCGAACGGCTTCGGCAACTATCATGGAATGCTGTTGACGCTGCGCAAGCGCTTCAACAACGGGGATCAGATCGACTTTAACTACACCTGGTCAAAGGCGATGGATCTTGCTTCCACGCCGGAAGTTTCGACAGCATCGCAGGGAGTCGTGATCAACACGTTCAACCGCAGCTTGTTCCGCGCGGTGGCCGACTACGACACCCGGCATCAGTGGAATGCAAACTTCGTCTATGGTCTGCCGTTTGGCCGTGGAAAGAAGTTTCTCGATCGCGGGGGCGTAGCAAACGCTGTTCTCGGCGGGTGGCAGCTAAGCGGCCTATACCGCCAATCGAGCGGCCTCCCGACCAGTATCGGAAACGGTCGATTCTGGCCGACGAACTGGAACGTCACCGGATACGCCACACAGATCGGCTCGTTCACGGACGGCACTTCCAAAAATGCACCGGCTCCTCCAGGTGGAACCTCCGGCCCCAACCTGTTTCAGGACCCGTCAGCGGCAATCGATGCGTTCGCTTACACGATGCCGGGCGGCGTCGGCGGGCGCAACAACGTCCGGGGCGACGGCAACTTCAACATCGACCTTGGCCTGGCTAAGTCGTTCAATATGCCCTACTCGGAAAGCCACTTCC
>CAYTVP010000122.1:10769-11638 GCA_964441675.1 uncultured Solibacteraceae bacterium
AACGTCACCAACACCACGCGCTTCGATCCGTTGACGGCATCGGGCAGCCTGGGGACGCTCGGCTCATTCGGAAAGTACACGGGGACGCTCACGCTGCCGCGTGTTATGCAATTCGCTCTGCGCTACGACTTCTAATCAGCGGGCGCATCCAAACACCTGGGGCCGGATGCTGAATCCGGCCCTTTCTTTTTTTGCTTACCAGGCCCGCGCCGAGCGGAACATGAACGGGTCCGCCCCGGCCTCTATGATCCCGGAGGGCGATACGCGAATCATTGTCGGCGCCGATCCGTTGCCTCCCCGCCTTCTCGTCTGCACCTTATGGCCGCGCGCCGCGAGTTCCGAGGCGACTGAGGCCGCAATCCGCTCATCCAGTAAAAGATCGCCGGGATTCATGGCATGGTTATCGAAACTGGAAACGAGGTGGCGGGTCTGAAATCGTGGCGCCTCGACGGCCTGCTGCGCGTTCATGCCAAACTCGACGACGTTCAATAACAGCTGAATCAATGCCTGGTCCTGATTGTCGCCTCCGGGTGTGGAAAGTACCAACAGCGGTTCGCCCCCCTTCGTCACCAACGTCGGCGAAAGAGTCACTCGAGGCCGTTTTCCTCCAGCCAGCTCATTCGGATGCCCTGGAACCAAAAGAAAACTTTGTGCGCGCTGCGTGAGCGGGATTCCCGTATCTCCGGCGATCACACCGGGCGTCCAGGCGCCGGACGGTGTCGCGGAAAAGGCAATTCCATTACGGTCGATCGCATTAATGCAGGTCGTATCTTTCGCCATTAATGCGTCGTCGATGTGCACCCGCACTATCTCCTCCTGCGCCGGATGCCGGGCCGTTTTCCCGTCGATCGAACCCGGGCGAAATTCCA
>CAYTVP010000123.1:0-10437 GCA_964441675.1 uncultured Solibacteraceae bacterium
TCGGGCGACCGAATCTATGAAGTTGTGCCTCCGCGCGTGGACGCGGTCTGCCCGATTGGGGCGGGAGACGCCACTGCAGCCGCATTCGCATGGGCCAGCGCAAAGTCGAAGGAGTTTTTCGATGCTGTTCGCTGGGCTGTCGCCGCCGGGACAGCATCTGCGCAATTGCCGGGCGTAGCCTTCGCCAGCCTGGATGAGACGAAGGCGGTTTATAAGAAAGTGGAAGTACGGCCTATTCGATAGCTCTCGTCCTCGAAGGAAGAGAGCACGGGATGGGCCAAACGTTGCCGTAGAGTTTGTCTGCCTAGTCGTACCTCTCGTAGACGATCTGCTTGCGATCGAGGCCAAATTCCTTCAGTCTGGCGCGGACGTCGTCAACCATCTCCTTGAGGCCACAGATGTAGACACGAAAGTCCCTGGACTCGCCAAGCGCCTCCATCAGGTGCGGCTGTACGCGTCCCACGCGGCCGCGCCAATTCTCATCCGGTCGCGTCACCGTCGGCCAGAAGCGGAACCGCGGATGCTCGATCGCCATCCGTGTGAACTCTTCGGAGTACACCAGGCCGGCGGGATAGCGCGCACCGAAAATCAGCGTCAAGGGTGCATCGTTGGCCGAAGCCAGCTCTTGCTGCAGCATCCCCCGGAAGGGTGCGATCCCTGTGCCGGTGGCGACGAGAATCGAAGGGCCGACCGGACGCCGCCAAAAGAACGTCCCGAGAACGCCTTGCAGAGCGACACGACTCCCGGGAGTGAGATCGAAAAGATACGGCGAGAAATGGCCTTCGCGGACCAGGTTCAGACATAGCTCGAAACGATTCCCGCCGGGAACGCTGGCGATGGAATAAGCCCGCGTGATCTCCTTACCGTCGATGTTATGGACGAATGACACAAACTGGCCGGGTTGGAAATCGAGAGTTTCCACTTCCGGCACCTCGAAGACAAAATGCCGGACGGCCGGGCCGATCGTCCGCGACTCCACCAGTTGCGCTGTCAGCATGCCGAGCGTGCCCGTTCGACCAGAATCTCCCGCAGAGCCGGGTGGCCATCCAGAGGAGCTGTGGCGGAAAGCTCCGTTAGTTCCGGATGCGCCGACCGAACTTCGTCCAGGAGCTTCGGCAGGTCGCGCTGCAGGTGCAGCCCGAGCGTCAAAAAATAAGGAACCACCACGATCCTGCGAGCGCCGCGGTGCAGAAGCGTGTTTACTGCTTCGCTGAGATCCGGCTTGCCACCTTCAAGAAATGCAGTCTCGATAGGCGAATCTGCGATCTCCCGCGCTACACCTCGAGCCACGGCCCGTACCGCCTCGTTTGCGCTCTCAATGCTCGACCCGTGGGCAAAGATAATGAACCCCGTCATGCCAGCACCAGATTGGATTCCAAACGGGAATCCGGCGGTGCAGAGTTCCGGCGCAGCAGATCTAAAAACGAACGGCCTCGGCGCCTGCCGTTGTTATGATGCCGCTCGATCCGTTCGAAAAATACCAGAACACCCAGCACTTCCGCGTCGCGAATGGAGTTGATCCCGGTGCGGGACGCTACGGCCTGCCGGTATGCTTCGAGTGCTTGCTCGAAATTCCGCTGAATTGCCGCCGCGATGGGATTCGATGGCCGCGACTCATAAATTAAGCCGGATTGCGACGCCGTGCGATACGTTGTCACCATCGCATCCAGAGCTTCCCGCATGTCGAAATCCACTGCGCCCGAAACACTCATCGCGCTGCTATAGAGCAAGCGAGACACTTCCAGCACAAGCTCGTTATGCTCGTTCAAAAAGGTCTCTGTGACACGGATATCGGAATTCGGAATATCCTCAGGCTTCAACTCCGGAAGGGGCTCATGCCTCCGGGCTTCCTGGAGATATTCGCAGTGAAACGGGCAATCGACTGTCACTTCCCGTTCGGCGCCGCAGCAGGGAGAACAGATGTCTCCGCTAACGCCGGGGCAGTACCGCCGAGGACGCCGTTTCCCACAGATGCGGCAAAGATCCGGCACTGAAAGCACCATCGTAACATTGAGAGTTCATGGGACAGCTACAGATCTACATCAAGGTATCCATCGACACACAAGAGAATCAGGACCGTCCGGAACGTCTGGGAGCGGAGATCTGCCGCATGGTCGCGAAAGTCTATGGCGTACGTTCAGCAGAAGTAACCAATATTCTCGAAGACCGCTAGACGCAACACGCGTCCGCCGGCTATCTGCCCAGAAGTTCCGTAGCGGTCCGGCTGAAGAATCCATCCGTCATCCCGGCAATGTAATCGCAGACGGAACGCGGTTCGGCTGAATAGCCCGATGGCAGGAGGTCAGGATGGTCAAGATAGAACTCGAACAGCTCGCCAACACGAATCGTGGACCGTTCCCGCTCGGCAGTAAGCGAAGCTGAATTGTAGACTCTCTCGGATAAAAATGCCTTCAGCGCCGCGCCCAGGCGCGCCGTTTCCGGCGTCAGCGCGGCCAGGCGAACCGGCGCGCGCCGCACGTCTTCTATCGTCGGCGCCTCTACAGTCGCCGTCTGCTCGATCAATCCCGAAACCAAAAGGTTGATGAGATGCCGGAGCACTTCCTGAAATCGAGCCCGCTCCGGCGCCGCAGGATATTGCGTTTCGACCGACTCGCAAATCTCCGACAACAGCGGGTCGACCGCCGGCAGGTCTTCGAGCGTGATCAAGCCGGCCGAATACGCGTCATCCAAGTCTGCCGCATTGTAGGCGCATTCGTCCGCAATATCGATCAGTTGCGCTTCGAGCGGCGGCTTCAGCCCAGGGAGATACTCATCCAGCTCCGGCGCGTCTCCGGGCTCCAGATCCTTGGAGTGCTTGATGATGCCCTCGCGGACTTCGAAAGTAAGATTGAGACCCGGAAATCCAGCATACCGTTGCTCAAGCGCTTCAATAATTCTGAGAGCGTGCAGGTTGTGATCGAAGGTTTGGCCGAAGCGACGCATCTGCCGGTCGAGCTCATCCTCGCCGGCATGACCGAACGGTGGATGGCCGATATCGTGTACCAGCGCCAGAGCTTCAGCCAGATCCGCGTTCAGCCCGAGTGTCTCGGCCACGGTACGCGCCAGCTGGGTTACTTCTATCGTATGCGTGAGCCGGTTTCGAAAATGATCGGAGTACCCGGCGCCGAACACCTGAGTCTTGTCTTCCAATCGACGGAAGGCTCGTGAGTGAGCAATCCGGTCGCGATCGCGCTGAAACTCGTTTCGATAGGGATGGGGGGATTGGGGATAGCGCCTACCACGGGATTCGCCAACGGGGAACTGGAGGCGCGCTAGCAGCTGGTGCACAAAGCTTAGCGGCCGGGCATTGGCTCCGCTTCACCCAGCAGCGCAAGCGCGGCGCGGCTGATAGCAGAACGTTCCGTGCGAAGCGGCTCAAGCAGCTTGCGAGCTTCGTCCGGCTTGGAAGGCATTAGTACGCGTGCGAGGCTAATCGTAGCCTGCTCTTTCGAAACCATCTCCGTCGGCTTAGCAATCAGCTCCCGCAGGATCTTTTCGGATTCTGCGGTCTTGTTCTGGGCTGCGTAAACCTGCGCCAAGCTCAGCTTGGCTAGCGAAGAAGTGTTGGGATTGGCCTTATCTGCCACTTCCTTCAGCTGTTTTTCGGCATCGGCCCATTTCGCTTCGTTCGCCGCGTGGGAAGCAACAAAATACTTCGCGATCATGCCTTCGTCCGAACCAGGGTAGCGATTTGCCACTTCCTGAAAGGCCTTCATCGCTGCGTTGTCGCGATCCGCGGTGGTGGCGTATACCGGCTGAAATTCACCCTGCGGCGGCCCGGCAGGTGAATCGAGGATGGTGTACGCCTTGGTCAGAAGCTCGATGCGGCTGGCTTTCTGCGTGGACATCCAAAAATAAACACCGGCCCCGATTGCAATTGCGGCGAGAGCAATGGAACCCCAAAGGATCGTCTTGGAGCGATGTGTCGAGAGGTAGTGTACACCCTCGACAACGTAGTCGGTTTTCAGCTCCCTGCGGGTCAGCTTATCCATTTCGAGACAACAACCTTTTCGCTAGCTTGTATTCGCGGGATTGCGAAGAGATGAACCGCAAGTCACACCGCCGAAATCATAGCGTATCACGGCGCGGAGATTGAATCCCGTCGCGCCGGACCCTTGGCTGCCCCAGCACAGGAGCGAAGCTTGTCAGGAGAAACTACGGACGCCCGCTGCCTCGTCGTCAAACACTTCGAACACGGTATAGAGCTTTGTAATCTGCAGTAGATCCTTGACGCGCTTGTTGAGGCTCAGCAGCTTCAGCACGCCGCCTTGATTGGTAATGGTTGTGAACCCGCTCACCATTTCGCCAATGCCTGAGCTATCGATGTACGAAACATCGGCTAAATTCAGAAGTAATTTCTTATTCCCGGCGCTAGCCAGGTCGCGAATCAGATCGCGAAAAGCGCTGGATCCCTCGCCGAGAGTAATGCGCCCGGAGGCGTCAATCACAGTTACGTCTCCCACCTGCCGGGTGGTCAATTTCACACTCATTGGTTTATCTCCTCAAGAAGTCAAACATACACTATTCGGCGGTGAATCCTGGCCTCGCGTGCCTACTGCGGCAGTAGGTTCTTCACCAGGCGAACCTCGGTTCCCATCGGTTCCCGCTTCCGTACCTCAAACTCGTCCACAAACGAACGGATCAACAGAATTCCTCGTCCGGATCGCTTCATCAGATTCTCGTCAGCCAGCGGATCGGGAACGTCCTCAAGCGAGAATCCTGTCCCCTCATCTCCAATGAGAATCTCCAATTGGTCGCCCTGGCGGGAAATGGACAAATGTACCTTCTTGTCCTGGTTTTGCTGATTCCCATGAATTACAGCATTGGCGACACACTCGCGAATTGCCATCCCGAGTGCGTCGATATCATCCTGGGCCAGGCCCGCCTCTTGGGCATTGTCGGCAACCAGAGTCTCTGCTTCGTCGATGGCTTCGAGAGTGGACTCCAGTTGATAGACTCTCGCCTGATAGCCGTTGGGGGCCATGCGTTGAACTGTAAAAATAGACGATCCGAGCACGTTAAGTCAAGGCAACCCAATGCCGCGACGTCGTACGTTCGGGTTATTGTTCGTGAGATCCTATCGGACAATGGCCCTGCGCCCGATCATTCCGTTATTGGTATCGCTTGCATTTCTCACCACCGGCTGTACCCGCATGTACTACGCGGCGATGGAAAAGGTGGGGAAGGAAAAGCGCGATATTCTGGCGTCCCGGATCAACGAAGGAAAGAAAGATCAGGAGAAAGCCAAAGAGCAGTTTCAAACCACTCTAGAGGCGTTTCAGGCACTGACCGGCTTCGATGGCGGCGATCTCGAAAAGACGTACAAGAAGCTGGATGGAGAGTACCAAGCGGCGGAAGACCGCGCAAACGACGTCCGGAATCAGATCAAGTCCATCGAGAAAGTTTCGAAAGACATGTTTCGTGAATGGGGCGAAGAGATCGAATCGATGAGGAACGCGGAGTTCAAAAACAAGAGCCGGGCGATGCTCCGGGATACTCAGAAACGGTACCAGGCGCTGCACGTGAAGATGCAGGACAGTTCGCGGCGGATGGACCCGGTCCTTCGCGCATTTCGCGACCAGGTTCTATTTCTGAAACATAACCTGAACGCGCGCGCGGTTTCCTCACTGAAGAAGACCGCTGCCAGCCTGGATAGCTCTGTCTCGGTACTGGTAAGAGAACTCGACGCCTCGATTCAGGAAGCCGACGCCTTTATCGCCTCGCTGGCCAACCAGACAGAATAACCAAATGAGGTTGATCGGCACCTAGCGGCGCCGGATTAGTCCAATTGTCGTGAGTGCGAGGCCAACTCCGGCCATCGCGAGGGATGCGGGGTTGCTCGTAACCTGCCCGCTGATGCTATTGCCGGGCGTTTGAGCAAAAGATCGGTTGCTGGCACCGAAAAGAACTGATGCCAGCAGAAACAGCACGAATTTCACGCGCTCCTCCAAGAAATTACTGCTGGATTTGCCGGCTTTTTACCGGTTCTTCTAGGCTTTTATTATAACCTATTCAATGTTTCTGGATGGTGAAAGGACTAGCAGTACGGTTGTAAACTTTGGTGGACCTGAAGGGATTCGAACCCTTGACCTCTTCCATGCCATGGAAGCGCGCTCCCAACTGCGCCACAGGCCCACATCTGGCGTCCGGCCATGGCCGGACTCTGTGATTAGTATATCGTCAACTCAGCCCTTGAAGGGCCGCTGACTCCTCGTCGTACACGTCAAAAACGTGAATCAGTTTCGTGAACTCCAAAATCGAGCGGATACGCCCGGACGGGCGCAGCAACGCAATTCGTCCGCCCTGGTTCAAAAACTGCATATGAGCACGCACAAACGAACCCAGTACGGCCGAGTCGATATAGGCCGCGTTTGTACAATCCAGCAAAACCCGATGAGCGCCGCCGTCGAATAGCCCCTGCAGAAAATCGTCGATCGATTCGCTATCCGAAGAGCCTGCCAGTCGTGGTGGCAATTCGACAATTTTAACGCCACTTGTTTCCCGTACAGGGTAAACTTCCACTAATCCACCTCGCGTATGCGATTATGTCAAATCACGCCGCTGTAAAGAGGCGCAATCTGTTTGTATGACCCGCGATCAAGCCTGGGACATCCTCTGTGAGTTTACGAAATCCGAGAGCCTACGCAAACACGCTCTTGCCGTCGAAGCTTGTCTGGCCGCTTACGCTCGCCACTACGGCGAAGACATCGAGAAATGGTCGATCACGGCACTTCTGCACGACTTCGACTGGGAAATCCACCCGACGCTACCCGATCATCCTACCAAGGGAGAGCCAATCCTCGCAGAACGTGGTGTGAGCGAGGAGATCCGGCGAGCCATTCTTTCGCATGCCAGCTTCACCGGCGTTCCCCGTCAGAGCCAGCTGGAAAAGGCGCTTTTCGCCTGCGACGAACTTTCCGGTCTGATCACTGCAATCGCCTACGTCAAGCCAGGCCGTTCGATCCAGGAAGTGGACGTGCCGTCAGTACAGAAGAAGATGAAGGACAAAGCTTTTGCGAGAGCCGTGAGCCGGGACGATGTCCGCAATGGCGCGCAAGAACTAGGCGTCCCGCTCGAAGAGCACATCGCGTTCTGCCTGAAGGCAATGAAGGAAAACGCGAGTGTTTTGGGGCTCGCGGGAACTACCGCATGATAGACTGAGAAAATATCGCGCCCGTAGCTCAGTTGGATAGAGCGTTTGGCTACGAACCAAAAGGTCGCACGTTCGAGTCGTGCCGGGCGCACCATCCGAGACCCATCCGGCTTCTCAGAGACCCTCCAGCAAAGATCCTCCGGCCAAAAATCCTCCGGCAAAGACCCTGAGATCCTGTCCGTCCCGAGATTCACCTGCTCATTCAAAAGAAGAACGCCCTGGTCTTTCAACCAGGGCGCCAATAATGCTTCTAAAAAGGATTCGGGCGGAGCCGTTAACCTTCCGCGGCTTCCTCGCCCTCTCGACCTTCCTTAAGGGCCTTCAGGCGCTCCTCGCGGCGTTTAGCACGATCTGCCGCGCGCTTCACCAACTCCGAACCCACCAGTTCAAGGATGGCCTGCTCGGCGCCGTCACCCTTCCGCCAGCCAAGCTTCACGATGCGGGTATACCCACCGTTCCGCTGGCCAAATCGCGGGCCAATTTTGTCGAAAAGCTTCTGAACACTAACCGGCGTCGTCAGAAATGACGCCGCTTGCCGACGGGAATGCAAGCTTCCCTCCTTGGCAAGGGTAATCATATTCTCGACAAGAGGCTTCACGGCTTTTGCCTTAGGCACCGTCGTAATCACACGCTCGTGCTCGATGACGCTTGTCACCAGCCCTTTCAAAAGCGAATTCCGAGCGCCCTTATCCCGCTTTAGCTTGTAATTTCCGTAGCGATGTCTCATTGCGGCCTAGCCTGAGATCAGGCATTTCCCCCTAAGCGGTCATCCTCGTCATTGAAGTCCTCGTCATCGGCCGAGAGCGGAACAGAACCCGCCGGCGAAGGAATCAGGCGTCCGCTCGCATCCGGTTTCATACCGAAACCCAACCCAAGATTTCCGAGAATTTCCTTAATTTCATTTAGCGATTTCCGTCCGAAATTCTTAGTCCGGAGCATTTCCGCTTCGGTTTTCTGGACAAGATCGCCGATCGTCTGAATGTTGGCGTTCTTGAGGCAGTTATAGCTGCGAACCGACAGTTCCAACTCTTCGACGGACCGGTTCAGAACCTCGTTCATTTGACCGGAGGCGTGCTCCGGCATCTCGTCGGCAGCCTCGGCCACTTCCTCGAAGTTAATGAAGATCGTCATGTGATCTTTGAGGAGTTTCGCCGCGTACCCGATGGAGTCCTGCGGAGAGATGGCGCCGTTCGTCCAGACCTCAATGGTCAGCTTGTCATAGTCGGTCATTTGGCCGAGACGCGAAGCCTCAACGCTAAAGTTGACCTTGCGAACCGGCGAGTGAACCGAATCGATGGGAATGTAGCCGATCGGCAGATCCTGATCGAAGTTGCGGTCGGCTGCAACGTAACCGCGTCCCGACTTCAGGCGCATCTCAATATCGAGCTTGCCGCCCTCGCCCACTTTGGCGATGTGCAAATTGCGGTCGAGCACTTCGACATCGGCATCGGTCTCGATCTGTCCGGACAAAACCTCTCCCGGCTGATCGACGCGCAGGCGGATGGTCTTGACCTCGGACGACAACATCTTGAACGGGACCTGCTTCAGATTGAGGATGATATCCGTAGCATCTTCGGTAACGCCGGGGATGGGGCTGAACTCGTGAGCCACGCCCTCGATGCGTACGGCCGTGATGGCAGCTCCCTCAATGGAGCTGAGAAGTACGCGGCGCAGCCCGACGCCGATCGTCGTGCCGAACCCGCGCTCAAATGGCTGTGCGGTGAAGCTCCCAAAGCGTTCGGTTAGCGTTTCCGTATTCGCAACAAGCCGCTTCGGCTTTTGAAACCCTTTAAACATAAACTCCTTTCGATCCGCGACGTTAAACGAGGCCAGACAGGACCGCTGACCACGAATTCAGGCCGCTTCCTGCCGTTCTCGTCAAATAATCAGACACGCCGGCGCTTCGGCGGCCGGCAACCGTTATGAGGGATCGGAGTACAGTCCTTAATCAGACGGACATCGATACCGGCGGAAGCCAGAGCGCGTACGGCAGACTCGCGCCCGGCGCCCGGGCCGGCGACGCGAACTTCCACACTGCGCAATCCCATTTCCTTCGCCTTGGCCGCAGCGGTCAACGACGCCTGCTGCGCGGCAAAAGGAGTGCCCTTGCGCGAGCCGCGGAAACCAAGCGATCCACTGGAAGACCAGGAAAGGACATTCCCGGCCTGATCCGTAATCGTCACAATCGTGTTGTTGAAGGTAGCCTGGATATGCACCAGACCGCTCGGAATATTCTTCTTTTCGCGCTTCTTGAACGACTTTTTCTTGCCGGTTTTCGAGGATGATTTCGCCATTAGGTCTTCGACGTCGCCTTCTTCTTATTTGCTACCGTGCCGCGGCGCGGGCCCTTGCGAGTGCGCGCATTCGTGTGTGTCCGCTGCCCACGCGCCGGCAGCGACCGGCGATGCCGCAGACCGCGATAGCTGCCCATTTCCATCAGGCGCTTGATATTCATGGACGTTTCCTTCCGGAGATCGCCCTCGATTGCACCTTCGTTTTCGAGCAGAACGCGAATGTGGTTCAACTCCTCTTCGCTCAGATCGCCAATCCGCTTACCGGGTTCGATGCTGCACCGGTGGAGGATCGATAAAGCTCGCGTCCTGCCAATGCCGTAGATATACGTCAAACCAATCTCCGCGCGCTTCCGCGGCGGCAGATCTACTCCAACCAAACGTGCCATTTTTGAAAGTCCTTATCCTTGCCGCTGTTTATGCTTGGGGTTTACGCAGATCACGCGAACGACGCCATAACGGTGAATGACTTTGCACTTGTCGCAAATGGGTTTAACGCTGCCTCGTACCTTCATTTTTGCCTCAACAATTTCACAATTCTGCCCCGGGTACGATCTCCCGGCGCTAACTCTACCATCACGCGATCGCTTGGACGCAACCGCACGAAATTGATTTTTCGAACTCCGGCAGGATGAGCAAGCACCCGCTCCCCGCTTCCCAGTTCAACCGACACACCACCGTTCGGAAGAAGCTCGAGCACGGTCGCGGTGAGGGCACACTCCGACCCGTCACTCACTTGAAAAGTATCGCACATCTTCGCCATGCCGGTCAAAACGCTCATTCCTAATACTATGGCCGCGTCAGCACCCAGGGACCATTGGAGGTGACGGCGACCACATGTTCAAAGTGCGCCGAATTCTTCCCATCGCGCGTAACGGCCGTCCATTTATCCTTCAGAACCTTCGCCTCGGGCTTCCCCGCGTTCACCATTGGCTCGATAGCAAGCACCATCCCTTCCTTCAGCCGCGGATTGTCGTTCCGGCGGTCGATATA
>CAYTVP010000123.1:10447-11618 GCA_964441675.1 uncultured Solibacteraceae bacterium
GTCGATATAGTTGGGGATCTGTGGTTCTTCATGGAGCGAAGTCCCGATACCGTGCCCCACGAATTCGCGCACCACCGAAAAACCGTTCGAAACGACATGCTGCTCGACAGTACCCGAGATATCGAACAGCCGGTTGCCCTCTCGAACCTTCTCGATCGCCATTTCGAGCGCCTCGCGAGTTACGCGAAGAAGCTTGTCCGTCTCCGGCGCAACCGGTTCCAGCGCTACCGTAATCGCCGAATCGCCAAAGTAGCCGTCCAACGACAGCCCGATATCCAGCGAGATCAAGTCTCCGGCCTTCAGAACCTTCTTCGGCGAGGGCATGCCATGAACAATCTCGGAATTGACCGATGTGCACAGAACATAGGGATACTTCTCGCCGGCCGCATGCGAATAGTAACCCTTGAATGCCGATTTTGCGCCGCCACCGCTCACCATCTCGCCGGCCGCGGTTTCCAGATCCCAGGTAGAGACACCCGGCGCGACCATTGCGGATAGCTTGTCGAGAATCTCCCAAACCAGCATCCCCGCGCGGCGCATTTTCTCGACCTCTGACGGGCTTTTACGGATGATCAAGTGCGCTTCCCCTGGGACCCGTTCAGGACGAACTTCCCGATTGCCACCGAGATCTCTTCAGGAGGGGCATCGGACGCCTCCACCTCGAAAAAGGGAGTACTCCGGGCAAAGAATTCGAGCACGGGCCGTGTCTGCTTCGCGTAGGCCTCGAATCGCCGGCGAATCACTTCTTCCTTATCATCATCGCGAACAATCAGCCGCGCTCCTTCAATGTCGCAACGGCCCGCTACGATCGGAGGCTTCAGGAGCACGTTGTAAAGCGTGCCGCACTGCGGACAAACCCGTCTATTTGTAAGCCTGCTCACAAGCTTGTCTTCATTTACCATCAGATGCACGATCACTGGGCGGACCTCCCGGTCATCGAGCAAATGAATCAGCAATTCCGCCTGCTGAAGTGTTCGCGGATAACCGTCGAGAATGAAGCCAGCCTGGCAATCGGGCCGGTCGATCCGCTCGATCACCATCTCATTCACCAGATCGTCGGGAACCAACTGCCCCGCTTTCAGGATGCCCCGCACTTGAATGCCGATGAGATCGCCGGCGGCAACATGCTCCCGTAGCATGTCGCCCGTGGAGATATGGGGAATTCTCAGGG